>JAGQRA010000970.1 GCA_020425885.1 Planctomycetota bacterium
CGAGCATGATGTCGATTGCGGTGGCGTAGCCGTTCTCGCGTAGGGCTGCTTCGGCCGCTTGTGCGACGCGCTGGGCCAACGCCTGCCGGTTTCGTGGATGCACGGATGCAAGCATCCCGTTGACCGTCAGATCGTGCCAGCGGCGATGTCTACGCGGTGGCTCGGTGTCGCACCTGCTCTCGTGCCGTCTCACCTCGTCGCACGACTACCACGAAACCCAGCGCGACGTGGCGAGACCACACGCGAATCCTTGCGACTCCACGAGACGCCGCTAACGTCGTGTAGACACGCCATCTCCGGCCGCTGCAACGACCTGCGGCGAGCCACCCAGTCGAGCCACCCAGAGGCCATGGGGTGCAGGGGGTCGGAGGTTCAAATCCTCTCGCTCCGACCACTTCAAGTTGTTGTAGAGAATGGGTTTGCGATGGTCGCCGTGTCGCGACGCGAGGCGACGAAAGGTGGTGCGACTACCACTTTATTGCCCCGAATCACCTGCTCACCCCCCGTTCGCGACGGTTGTCGGACGACGCAACAAGGACTTGCGACCGTTTGAACCACCGACCCCCTACCGACTTCGCAGGAGGGTCGGAGGATCAAGTCGTTCGACTGCGAGCCGATGCCGGGGCTCTTGCCTCATGAGGTCAGCCGCAGTTCGAATACCGTGGCCCGACCTCGCAGCGTTTCGGCCTCGTCGAGAGCTACCCAGCCGCGAGACTCGACGATTCGCTGCGCGCAGTCTGTCGCGAGGAACAGCCGCTCGTAGCCTCGGGTTCGCGCTTCCGCCTCGATTGCTGCGATCAGCGTCGCTCCGATCCCCTGTCCACGAACCGCCGGTGCCACGAAGAGCGCCGTAGCCCATGGGCCGGGAGCCCAGTGTGGGATGGAGGTCTTGCTCAGGGTGATCGTGCCGACGGGATCTCCGCATTCGGTGACCGCGACCAGGCACACCGGCAGGTCACGGCCTGCGGCGCGATGCAGGTCGCCGGTGGCATCGCCAGGGCCGGAGGGGCCGTAGTAGGGCGACCATTCGGACTCGAACCAGGCAGCCAGCACCGGGATGAGATCCGGGCGTTCTAACAGGAGAACGATGTTCGGCATCGGTCGTGCGGGGCAAGGGGTGGTTCTGAGAGACGCCAGTCCGACCGGGGTGTCCGCTGTCCGGGTGGCTCGGGGGCGAGGGCAAGGAATCGGTCGACGGCACCTTGACGAATGACAAGACACTTGTCAATATCCATGGCCCCGGTTCGAACAGCCGGACCTCTGAACCATGGACAAGATCCGACACTTCGGGAGGGGCCGCCTGCCAGCGCTGGCCCTGGCCGTTCTCTTGGCGCCCCTCTTCCTCACGGCATGCGGCAGCATGCACTTCGACAGCTTGCACGATCTCGATCCTGGGTCCGGGTTGTCGATCCGGGTGCAGGGACAGCGCCCTTACGTTGCCGTGTCCAACGACGGCCCCGGCGTGGTGAGCGTGGCGTGGACCGAAGGAGCAGAGGCTCTCGAGACGATCGTCCGAGGGACCCACGGTCGAACACTGATCGCGCCCGCGCGAGTCACGGTCTATGCCTCAGCCGAAGACCATTCGCGCATCCGGATCGCGGTGCAGAAGGCAGCGGGACTCGAGACCGAGGTGATCCCACGGCTCGCCTGCAAGGACGACCTTCATCCCGAGGGGCGCTGACTGTGAATCGCAGGATGGCGGTTGTGAGCGCTTGCGCGGTGACCCTGCTCACGGCACTTCTGCTCGGATCGTGCGTGGGTGCACCTGCGGCTTGCGCCACCGTCGGATTGGTCCGCGTCTGCAGCGCAGGCGCAGCCAGGTCTATCGAGGTGGCGACCCAGCTGGAAGCGATCGCTGACAGACTCCGGTCGCAGTTGCCGGGGACGAGCGAGGACCGAATCGAGATCTGGCTTCAGGACCGTCCACAGGTCATCTGGCTCTTCCCCTTCGACCACCAGGTCGGAGCAGTCACCAACTTCTGGACGGGGCGGATTCACGCGACCGACTCGTCTCCCGACCTGTTGATCGAACTGGCCCACGAGATGGTCCATGCCATGCTCGGACCGAGCTGGGATTCACTTCCGCCGACTCTCGAAGAGGGGCTCTGCGATGTCATGGCGTCCGGCGTCGTGTTGCCGTCCGAGGATCTCCGATCCGACCGCATCGTGCGGGCCATGGCGGCAGCAGGGGGGCCGCCCCTTCGCCTTCGGCTGCACACCGGCGATGGCGGGTGGTCCGAACATGTCGTGTCCGTGAAGCCCGACTTGCCCGGGGCTCTCGACCTGAGAGACACGTTCTCGAGGGACTCTGGGCAGGTGAGGCCCTACCACGGCGACCGGAGCCGCAAGGTCTGGTATGGCCTGGCATACGTGGCGGCGAAACGACTGGTGGACGCCCTGGGTGCAGAGGGTCTGCGAGAACTCAGTCGACGCGCAGGCGAGTTGGATGAAGACCACGCCGTGGCGCTGTTCGCCTCAGCTGCGGGCCTCGGCGCCGACGCGAGTGACTGGCGTGACGCGATACGCGAGAACGTGGACCGAGAGGTGCTGCAAGGCATCGCTCGTCGCCTTTCTGAACCGCTGGCGCGAGAGACCCTCGCTATCGTGAGTCGACGTGTGGAAGGGGGAAGCCCGGAGCAGCGAGCCGAGCTTGCAAGGCCGCGCTTGTATCTCGAAGGGGTCTCCGAGTTCGTCGAGCTTCTCGAGGAGCCTGCCTACGCGGCTGCGTTGCGCGTGCAGTTCCAGGTTGATCGAGATGGCGGACGAGGGGCGAGGCGGTGATTCACTCTGGCGTTCCGTCTGTTCGCTCCTGATGCCCTGGTCCGCGAGTGAGTTCCGTTTCTTCGCGGAATAGTAGAGAGCGTGGTCCGTTACTTGACAAGTAACATGTCATAGAGAGCCGCATGCCTGACCTCGATGATCTGAGTAACCTGACGCGACTGGCCCAGTGGCTGGTGTCTCACGGCGAGACGTTGCAGTTCGCCCTGCTCTTCGCTGGCTTCCTTTCGCTGGCGGTGATCGAGCGCTTCGTGCCTCGCCGCCCTGTTGATGCCGACCACCGTCGGAGGTGGGTCACGAACATCCTGCTGACATGCCTCAGCATCGCGGTGCTGATGGCCCTGCCAGCTTCCTTCGTGACAGCCGCCTTCTGGGCCGAAGGCGCGCACTTCGGGCTGCTGAACCGAGCGGATCTCCCGATGCCGGCCCTGGCGCTGGCGACGGTGCTCCTGCGCGCGTTCATCTCCTTCGGGACCCACTACTTGATGCACAAAGTCCCCCTGCTGTGGCGATTCCACCGTGTGCACCACCTGGATACCGAGCTCGATGTATCGACGACGGCGCGCTTCCACCCGCTGGAGATGCCGCTCGGGTTGGCGATCGGCCTGCCGGTCGTGGTCGGCCTCGGACTGACTCCCTGGGCGCTGATTCTCTACGAGGCGCTGGATGTCGGCGTCACGCTCTTCTCGCACGCGAACATCCGTCTACCGGCCGCCATCGATCGCTGGCTTCGCTACCTGATCGTGACGCCTGATCTGCACCGTGTGCATCACTCCGCCTATCAGCCGGAGACCGACAGCAACTTCGGTGCGGTGTTTCCCATCTGGGACGTCGTATTCGGGACGCTCCGGACGGAGACACGGGAGTCCCAGGTCACGATGCAGCTGGGATTGAGCGAGGTGCGCGAACCTCGTTCGAACGAACTGCGATGGCTGTTGTGGAGTCCGCTGCGAGCGAGCAGAGGAGATCAGCTGGTCCCAACCGCTATGGAGGATCGTCATGTCAAGTGAACTCGAAGCGCTCATCAACGAGGTGCGCCTGCTGTTCAATCAGTGCTCACGACTCGCCGAGGACCTCCACTCTGAGCTGCCGGTGACGGTAGCCATGCGCGCCGTACTCGAGTTCGTCACCGGCAACGGCCCGACGACCGTGCCGGGCATCGCCCGTAGCCGCAGGGTGTCGCGACAGCACATCCAGGTCCTCGTCAATGATCTGATCGATCATGGCCTGGTTCGGATGGAGGCTAACCCGGGCCACAAGCGCTCGTTGCTCGTGACCTTGACCGCGAAGGGCAGGCGGACGTTCGAGGCGATGCGACAGCGCGAGCGCCGTCTGCTGCGAGCGGCAATGGCGGTGCTGCCCAAGAACAAACTGAAAC
>JAGQRA010000971.1 GCA_020425885.1 Planctomycetota bacterium
ACTCGCCCGCCCCGTTACCCCGTTCGCGTCGTCGGCTATGCGATTCTGCACGCACAGCAGATGCCAATGAGACGACCCATGAGAACCCGACTCCCGATCCACTACACCATCGCCGCCCTGACCGCAGCCGCGGCCGGCGCGCAGTCTCCCCTCCTCACGATGACCCCGGCGGTGTCGTTGTCGTCACCCTCGGCGACGGTCCGGTGGAGCCTGACCGGACCGATCGCGTTGCCGCACGCGATCATGGCCCACATCAACGGCGGCCCCCAGGAATACGCGGGCGAGCTCATCCTGCTCGGCTACCAGCCCTCGACCCTTCATTTCGCGATGTCGAGCAGCGGCACGACGACCGGCAGCTTCGCCGTGCCGCCAAGCCCGGGACTGATCGGCACGATCATCTACGCCCAGCATCTCGGCCTCGACCCGACCGCGCCGAACGGCACCTTCCGCGCCGGCAACGGCGCCAGTGCGGTCATCCATGCCGCACCCGATGCGCTCGTGCTCGACTTCACCGATCCCGTGGCCCAGGGCTTCAGCGGCAACTTCCGCGACGACATAGTCGGCCACATCCGCGGCGGCCCGGTCCAACACCGCACCCAGGACACCTGGTCGCCGCGCGGATACCTGTTCGGCGCGGGCATCCAGTCGCCGTTGATCCCGTTGGGCTGCCGTGAGCAGATGGTCTTCCGCGCCCAGGACATCGGCGCGATCGGTGAACCCGAGCTCGTGACCGGCGTGAGCTGGCTTTCCTTCGGCCCGGCCATGGTCGACACCTTCCTGCAATTCGAGTTGCGGATGGGACACACGCCGGTCGTCCCCGACTACACGGTGGACATCTGGAGCGCGCTGCCGATCGCGCCCAACTCAGGACTGTCGACGCTGTTCGCCAACAACGAAGTCCCTGGCGAGCCACCCGTGACCGTCGCGCTCGGCCGCTACGACGTCGATCCGACCGCCGGCAACTGGACGTCGCTCGGACACTTCGTGCCATACCCCGCGATCACACCGTTCGCCTACAACGGCACCACCAGCCTGCTGCTCGACTTCCGGGTCAGCCAGGGCCTCTACGGCATCAACGGCCAGACGGTACAGCTGATGGTCCAGAGCAGCCCGATGCCGGCGGCCCGCGCCGTGGCCGGCGGCACCTGGCTGCAGCCGCTGCCGCTGCCGAACCCGGGGCAGGCGACGCAGGCCAACCGGGCCGACTGCGCGATGCCGATCCTGCAGTTCGAGTTCGCGCGCGTCGAGACCCACGCCGAATCGCCGTGGCTCGACTCCAATCACGTCACGCCGGACTACCAGACCGCGATCGTGGCGGCCTCGAATGCCGTCGGCACTTCGGTCCAGCTGCGCTTCCGCGGTTCGCACTTCGCCAACGGCACCGGCGCCACGCCGTGGTCGACCACCCAGGACATCGCCGACGGCATGCGATTCTTGCAGATCGACGTGCGCCTGATCGGCAACCCGATCAGCGACGCGGTGCCGATCGTCGACACCCTGGTCGTGCCGATCCTGTGACGGCGGCTGGCTGTCGGGCGGCGACGACGGGGTAACATCGGCGACGAGTACCCCGTCATGGTGAAGATCACCCCACGCTTCGCGATCGCTCTCTGCACCTGCGTCGCAGCCGCCGCGCAGGACCAGTTCAGCGGATCGGTCACCACCCCGCACTTCGACATCCGTTTCCGTGAGGGCTCACGGGCGGAGGCTTCGGTCGATCGCGTCGCCTCGCTGGTGGAAGCCGACCTCGCGCTCATCCTGCGCGAACTCGGCCTGGACCGTTTCGAGGCGACGATCCGACTCTGCCTCTACGACGACGTCGACGAACTGCAACGCGTGACGGGAGTGCCGGCCGCGGGCTACTCGGTGCCGTTGTGCTCCCACGTGCCGCACGACAACGACCAGACGCGCCGACACGAACTCGTCCACGTCATAGCCGAACGCTTCCGCGAGAAGGGGCCCGAAGCGCGCAACCTGTTCTTCGCCGAGGGGCTCGCCAACGCCGTGCTGCGCTTCGTCGACGATGTCCACGTCGACTGCGTGGCCGCATTCCACCGGCAGCGCGGCGACCTGCCGGCGATGAAGGAGCTGCATGAGCTGGCCGACTTCTACGGCTGGCTGCAGCAACACCCGTTCGTCGGCAGCTACGACGTGGCCGGCAGCTGGATGCGATTCCTGCTCGATGCCCACGGCGCCGCCAAGGTGCGCAAGTACTACAAGGGCGTCCCGGCCAAGGCGGCGTTCGGCAAGGACGTCGCCGCCCTCGAAGAGGCATGGCACGCCCACCTCGACGCGGTCGTGATCCGTGACGGCACGCGGCGACTGCTGCAACGGCGCCTCGGCCGATCGCCGGCCGAGCGCGATCCCGACGCCGCATCGCTGGCGACCATCCTCGAACCCGGGTCGGCCTGGCGGA
>JAGQRA010000121.1 GCA_020425885.1 Planctomycetota bacterium
ACGAGGTCGGGGACGGAGTTCGGATTGGCCCGCAGCAGGATCTGCAGATGCGCGGCGGCCTCGCCGAACCTGGCGCGCGCGAGCAGCAACTGGGCGAGCGGACGTCGGGCCTCGGCCACGCCAGGGGCGAGCGCGAGCAGGGCCTCGTAGTAGGCGAGGCGGCGATCCACCGCCGCGGCCGGCATCGCCGCCGCCATCGCCAACATGCGACCGACCGGGTTCTCGCCGCCGAGCTTCATCCCGGTCTGGAAGTTCGCCTCGGCCAGTTGGCGCTCACCGCGCAGCAGCTGCACCACGCCGAGATAGACGTGGGCCTGACGATGGGTGCCCTTGAAGTCGGGGCGATCGAGCGCCGCCTGGTACTGGACGGCCGCGGCGGCGAGGTCGCCCTGGAGATCGAGCGCAGCACCGTAGTTCAGACGCGCCACGACGTAGTCCGGGTTGGCTTCGATCGCGGCACGGTAGTGCTCCAGCGCCGCCGGCAGATCGCCCTCACCGGCCAGTGCGAAGCCGAGGTCGGCCTGGCTGACGAAGTCCGCCGGCGCGATCGCCACCAGGGCCCGCAGCCGCTGGGTCGGGCCGACGCCTTCGCGACCGAAGGCGAGCAGCATGACGATCGGCACGAAGAAGCAGGCCCACAGCGATGCATGTCGCAGGCCGGGAACGACCGCTGCGCGCAGCCCGCCCCGCACGCCGAGATCCGCGCCGAGCGAGCTCTCCCGGGCCTTCCAGATGAAGCCATCGTAGTAGTAGTGCAGCAGCGCCGCGGTCAGGATCACACCGAGCCAGGTCTGATGGCCGACGCCGGCGGTAAACAGCTCGTTGCGGCCGTAGATGTCGACGGCGCCGAACGCGCACATCAGCACGACGAAGGTGACCGAAGCGACGCGGCTGGGCCGGAACATCCGCGCCAGCCACGACGCGACCCCGGGCCGCCGCACGCGCTGGCGACAGGTCAGCCAGGTGATCGCGTAGTACTGGATGTCGTGGAAGAGCTCGTAGAGCACATAGGCCACGAGCACGTTGCCGAGCCAGGCGTAGGCGAACCAGTAGTAGCCGATCGTGGTCGCGTGCATGAACTGCTTCTGCCAGCTCCACGGCAAGCCGCGCGCGATCGTCCAGCCCAGGTTGACCAGATAGCAGAGCCCGACCAGCGCCATGGCCGCGACCACGACCGTCTGCAGCATCGCGAACTGCCCGGCGTTCGGCAGCGGCATGCCGGCATCGAGGAACAGCTTGCCGAACAGCGCGATGGACCCGGGATTGAGGGTGATGGCGCCGAAGAAGCCGGTCACCACCAAGGCCTTGTCGAGGAACGCGGTCAGCGGACGAAACGACCCGACCTTGATGTCGTAGATGCGCGCGAAACCGAAGGCCTGCGCCAGCCAATGCCAGAACGCCCACCCCGCCGTCACCAGCAGCAGGGCGCCTTCCCTGCCGGCGGCGAACAGCAAGGTGCAGGTGACGAGCAGCAGCACGGGAGTCAGCACGAACCGGACCTTGAACCGCGCGAACAGCTCGAGGTCGCCGTAGGTGCGGACGAACGTCGCGAAGTAGTGCCCGGTGGCGGTCAGCAGGATCAGCTTGCCGAGCAGCTCGTGGCCGAACGCCCGCTGGCCGGCCATCACCAACGGCCACGTGAAGAACGGCACGCCGAGGATCAGCAGCAGATCGAAGGGCGCGGATCGGAACCACGGCGAGAGTGCGGGCGTGGAGGCGGCGTTGGCGCTGGATGTCATGGGCGGCACGAGTCGAGGGCATGACGAGCATAGGGAACCCGCCGGCCGTTGGGATCTCGGACGTTGGCCGTTGCGGCGCACTTGCCCTGGCCCCCCCGGATCGAGACCCTGAGCCTCACCATCACTTCCATTCGACACAGGAGATCCATGTCCCGTTTTGCCCTCGCGTTCACAGCGGCGCTCGCCCTCGTCCTGCCCACATCCGCTCAGGACCCGGCGGCGACGACGACCGGCAACCCCTCGGTCAGCAAGGCCGAGCTCGAGCTGCGGCTCGATCCGCTGCAGCTCGGTCAGGTCGAGGTCGAGGCCAAGGCCTGGCTCGACCTGCTCGCGGCCAAGAACGCCGAGATCAGCGAACTCAGAATCGCCGCCCTCGGCACCGGCGGCAACGCCGCGATCACCGCAGCGGTCGGCGAGCAGGCGGAGCTCGTCGGCCGGCTCGAGCTGGTGCTGGAGGCGATGCGCGAGCGCGGCGGCGACGTCGCGCCCTACGAGAAGTACGTCAGCGCCTCGACCGGGTTCGAGCTCGACACCGGCAACGCGCTGGCGATGGCGACGATGGCGAAGGACTGGCTGTTCGCCGACGACGGCGGCATCGAGCTCGGCCTCAACGTGCTGAAGTTCCTGGCTGTGCTGATCGCGTTCCGGATCCTGTCCCGCATCCTCGGCGGCATCGCCCAGCAGGCGATGTCGCGGGCGAGAGGGACCTCGGACCTGCTGCGCGACTTCTTCGTCAACGCCACGCGCAAGGTCACGTTCTTCATCGGCGTCATCATCGCGGTGTCGATGATCGGCGTCGACATCGGCCCGATCCTGGCGGCGATGGGCGCCGCCGGCTTCGTCATCGGCTTCGCGCTGCAGGGCACGCTGTCGAACTTCGCGGCCGGGCTCATGATCCTGATCTACCAGCCCTACGACATCGGGCAGGTCGTCACCGTCGCCGGCACGACGGGCAAGGTCGATGCGATGTCGCTGGTCTCGACCACGCTGCGCCTGCCCGACAATCAGACCGTCGTCGTGCCCAACAGCTCGATCTGGGGCGACGTCATCACCAACACCACGGGCCAGCGCACGCGCCGCGTCGACATGATGTTCGGCTGCGGCTACGGCGACGATCTGCAACGCGTGCAGCAGGTGCTCGAGGAGATCGTCGGCCGGCACCCCAAGGTCCATGCCGAACCGGCGCCGCTGGTCAAGGTGCACGCCCTGGCCGCCTCGTCGGTCGACTTCGTCGTCCGGCCGTGGACCGACACGGCGGACTACTGGGACGTGTTCTGGGACGTGACCCGCGAGGTCAAGGAGCGGTTCGATCGGGAGGGCATCAGCATCCCGTTCCCGCAGCGCGACGTGCACGTGCACCAGGTCGGCGCCTGACGGATGACGGAGGCGCGGCGGCGACGCTACTTCAGCCGCTCGCGCCAGCGCGCCAGCATCGTGTCCCGATCCGTCGACGACGCCGCCCGCCAGAACGACTCGTCCTCGACGGCCTCGCGGCTGACGCGGGCCAGGCTGCGGAACGCGATCGCGCGCAGCTCCTCATCGGGGCTCTCGAGCATCGCGAACAGCCAGCCGCGCCGCGACAGGTCGGCGATGGCGCCGATCAGGGCCGCGGTGCGATGCAGCAGCTGCGGCTCGCCGGCGACACGCTCGAGGATGTCGTACAACGCCGGCACCGAACGTGATCCGAACCGGCTCAACTCGATCTCGGCGGCGTCGCGATGTTCGCCGGCGATGAAGGCATCGACCATCTCGTGGATCCGCGCCTCGAGCTCGGACTCGTCGGTCTGCTGCAGGACCATCGGCGTCATCCAGGCGGTCGCCGTGCCGGCGAACGGCACCTCGACGACCTCGCCCGGCGTCCCCGTGGCATCGACCGTCATGGCCTGCATCGCGTTCAGCCGGCGCGCGCCCGCCCCGCGCGCGCGCACCGTGGCCGCGCCTTCCAGCACCGTGACCTCGACGCCGGTCGGACGGCGATCGATCTGCAGCACGGCAGCCTCGAACTGCACGGCGGCGAGTTCGGCCTCGAGCACCATCGCCGCCGGACTGTTCACGGTGGAGACCCAGAGCAACCCCTCGCGCAGCACCATGCGGTCGAAGTCGATCGTCGCCACCGTATTGGTGGCGAGCCGGACACGGGCGTCGTTGCCGTAGACGTAGAGCCCGGCCATGCTGTCGCCGGTGTCGAAGGTGGTGCCGAGCTCGATGCGGTACTGATTGGGCTCGACCACGTGCCGCGCCATCTTCGGTTCTTCGATGGCGATCGGGCCGAACGCCATCAGCAGCAGGTGCGGATCGGCGGCCATCGGGTCCGGTGGCGGCTTCTTGCCCGGATCGGCGGCCTCGGGCTCGTCGACGGCCGGCTTGTCGTCGGCCGGCGCGGCCGCGGGTGCCGCGCTGCCGCCGACCCGACCGAGCAGGTACCCGGCCGCCAGCCCGACGGCGAGCACGGCACCGAGTCCCCACCAGAACCACTGCGGCAGCCCGCGCGCCGGCCCCGACGGCCCGCCCGTCCCACCCGGCAACGCGGCGAGGACGCGCTCGGCATCGGCGATCGGGTCGCCGTCCAGCGGACGCAGCGCGTCGCGGAGATCGCGGTCGAGGTTCATGCTCCCTCCTCGACGCCGAGCGTGAGCTTCAGCTGTTGGCGCGCGCGGTGCAGCCGTTGATTGACCGCGCCCTCGGTGATCTCGAGCATGGCCGCGATCTCGGCCATCGACAGCTGATCGAAATAGAACAGCAGCACCGCCTCGCGCAGCGCCAACGGCAGGCGCCCGACCTGCTGCCGCAGGCGGTCGAGCCGCTCCTCGCGGATGTCGGCGACCTCGCCCGGCGGCACCGGCATGGCCAGATCGACATCGCCGGTCGAGGCAGGCTCCCGCCCGCTCCGCCGCACCCGGTCGACGCAGATGTTGTGAGCAATACGGTGCAAGTAAGCCCCGAACCGGTTCGGATCTTCGAGACGAGACAACCCCCGAAACGCGCGCAGGAACGCTTCCTGGACCAGATCATCCACGTCTCCCTGCCGCCCCGTCCGCGCCAGGCACAGGGCACGGACGGACCGGGAGTGACGGACCACGAGGAGTCCGAACGCCTCACGAGAACCGAGGATGGATTGGCGCACCAGGTCTTGGTCCCTGGCGCCGGAAGCTGATGCCGACAAGGCTCGGGTTGTCCGTAATGTCGCGGAAAGGGAGCCTGCTACGACAGGCAACCGCGGAATCGTGAGACCAAAACCGGCCGACGGCCAGCGCCCAGCGACCCAAAGCCCCTGATTCAGGCGAACTTCCAGAACCTGTGAATGCCGAGCATTCGCTGGCACGATGAGCCGGGGGCGGTAGACATGCCACCGTCCGCGAGCCCTGAGCCAACAGCCCCATCGTGCAAGTCCTGATCGTCGTCGGCGCCCGCCCCAACTTCATGAAGGCGGCTCCGTTGCTGCGCCGACTCGGCGCCCGGGGTCACACCTGCCAGCTGGTCCACACCGGCCAGCACTACGACGAGAACATGTCGGCCGCGTTCTTCCGCGATCTCGACCTGCCGACGCCGGACCGCCACCTCGAGGTCGGCTCCGGCACCCACGCGCAGATGACGGCCAAGGTGATGATCGCCTTCGAGCCCGTCGTCCAGGAGCTGCGCCCGGACATCGTCGTCGTCGTCGGCGACGTCAACTCGACGATCGCCTGCACGCTGGTCTGCAGCAAGCTGCTGATCCCGGTGGCGCACGTCGAGGCCGGGCTGCGCAGCCGCGACCGCGGCATGCCCGAGGAGATCAACCGGCTGGTGACCGACTGCCTCGCCGACCTGCTGCTGACGCCGTCGCCCGATGGCGACGACAACCTGCTCGCCGAGGGTGTCGACCGCGCGCGCATCGTGCGCGTCGGCAACA
>JAGQRA010000972.1 GCA_020425885.1 Planctomycetota bacterium
ACCCCCAGCCTGGTGTCGAGCCTCTCGCTCGGCATCCCGCTCACCCTCGGCAAGCAGACCAAGCTCAACTTCGGCATCAAGGCGCCGATCCCGTTGCCGGGTCAGGCCGCGACCGACGGCGTCACGACCTCGTTCGGCCTCGTCTACGGCTACGACTTCAAGCAGTCGGGACAGCTGTCGGTGATGCTGCAGGGCAGCAACAACTGGAAGACCGGCGCCGTGACCGGCAGCGCCTTCCTGGTCTGGCGATTCGGCCCCGACCCGAAGAAGCGTTAGAACGGTGCCAGGACCAAACGGCACCTGTTCATACCGTGCCAGGACCGAACGTCACCGGTCACCACCGCAGCGCCGTCAGCGCATCACCCCCTCGCCGCCGTTGCTGATCACGAGGCCCGCTGCGTTGCGCCCCGGATCGAGCGCGAGCGCCTGCACGTAGAAGTCCTGACCGATCAACGGTGGCAGGTTCGGCAGTGTCAGCGACCAGGTCGCGACGCCGCCGCTGTTGGCGAGCAACATCGTGATGTCGGGGGCGACGAGGCCGGTGCAGCCTGGCATGCCGTAGCCGGCGAGCGACAGCGGCAGCGCCACCGTTCCCCAGGCCGACTTGGAGAACCCGAGCATGCCGATCGCGAGTCCGCCGGGCGCCGACGGCAGCTGGCCGATGCGCAGCGCGAAGGTCTGCCCCAGGGTCGGCACCTGCCCCGTCTGGGCCGCGAGCACGGGCGACCCGGTGAGGCAGCCCGTGCCGAACGCGGCGAACGCGGCCGTCGTCGGCCGGATGCGGCCCACGCTGCCGGTGCCGCTGTGTTGACGTTCGACGAAGTAGAAGGCGCCATCGGGGCCGACGCGCGCATCGGTGATCCAGGCGATGCCGGTGGCCCACAGCTCGACCGAGTATTGGCCCGGAACGGGCGCCGCCGGACTCCAGCCCGCACCGGCACGATGCAGCCGCCAGATGCGCCCGCTGAAGTGATCGGTGTAGAAGTAGTCGCCGTCGTAGCTCGCGCCGAAGCGATACGGCGCCGACGGCGAAGCGCGGTAGACCCCGAGCGAGATCAGCGCAAGGAACACCGCCGGCACCGGTTGCTCCGCGATCGGCGCGAGCGACGGCGGCTCGACCCCGCCGCAGCCGACGTAGCCAGCGCTGCCCTCGCGCCACGGCCAACCGAGGTTCTGCCCCGGCACAGCGATGCGATCGATCTCGTCGAACGTCTGCTCGCCGACATCGGCGACGAAGATCGCGCCATCCGCGGGATCGATGTGAAACCGGAACGGATTGCGCAATCCGTGCGCCCATACCAGCTGCGCGATGTCACCGGGTCCGGAGTAGGGATTGCCGGCCGGCACCAGCGACGCGCGCGGCGGTGGACCGCCGGCACCGGTCGGCAGGGCGTCGACGCGCAGGCGAACGATCTTGCCGTTCCATCGCGTCAGATCCTGGCTCAGGCATTCATTGCGATCGTCGCCGAAGCTTGCGAACAGGGTGCCGTCGTTGCCGAACCGGAGACCGCCGCCCTCGTGCTGCGGCACGGTGTCCGGGATGCCGTCCAGCACCACGTAGGCCGCGCCAAGCTGCAGGTTGGTGCTGGTCGCGTTGGCGAGATCACCGTTGACGAGGAACCGCGTGATGCGCAGATCCTGGGCCGCGGCGCTGCTGTGATAGCAGTAGAGGAACGGCCTGGTCGGCCATTGCGGATCGACCGCCATCGCCAAGAGCCCCTGACTGTACGAGACGCGCAGCCCAGGCACGGTGCCGACCGTGGCGACCGCACCGCCGGCGAGAACCTTGATGTCGCCGGTATCCTGCTCGCAGAACAACAGGCGGCCGTCGGGCAGGAAATCGAGCGCGATCGGGCCGTGTTGATTGGCGACCAGGGTCTCGACCGTGAAGCCGAGCGGCACCGACTGCGCGTGGAGGCAGGGCAGCGCGACTGACAACAGCACGATCGAGAGGCACTTCATGTGCCAGATCTCAGGTGATGGAGCAGACACAAGCAAGAGGGTCCACCACCGCCTTCACCACCTGAGCCCCCGTTCGGGCCGCACCTGCAATCTGCGGCCCCCGTGCTATCTGCCCGGCTCCTCGCGAGCCTCGCGGCGACGCTCCGCCCTCGGGCCCTCGCCCCGTTCCTCGTCGCGCCGCCTTGCGCGCCCGCTCTCCTCCCCTTCTTCCTTCTCCTCCTCGCCGTGACCTTCGGCCTCCTCTTCCTCCTCGCCTTCGTCGTCGCGATCGGCTTCCTCGTCGTCTCCTTCCTCGCCGTGTTCCTCGCAGGACTCGCCCGCGCCCGAGGCCAGCTCGAGCTCCACGAGGTGACCGGCGCGGGCTTCGAGCTTGGCCTCGATCAGATAGCGGCCGTTCACGATGGTGATCTCGCACAGGGGCTGACCGTGCTCGAGCTCGAGACCGGCCTTGACCGCATGACCGTTGACGACCTCACCGGCCTTGGCGATCAGCTGCAGGACGCCGAGCTCGCAGTGGCGCAGCACGGCGCGGAACTCGGCGAGCTCCTCCTCCTCGTCATCGCCGGCCTCCTCGTTCGACTGGATCTCACCCGAGGCAGGGTCGAGCTTCAACTCGTAGAGGTTGCCGTCCTTGCCGAGGACCATCACCTCGAAGAAGACGACGGTCTTGCCGTCCTCCGTCTCGCCTTCGAGCTCGGCCTGAACGACAGCACCCGGCCGAACCGCCGATGCCTTGCCGATCGCCTCGGCGAGCGAGATGCGCGCCTTGCCGATGATGTCGCGGGGATCGGCATGCCCGCCCTCGTCGAGGCAGACGAGGCCCGGGTCGGACTGGCTCCAGCCAATCGCGCCGGAGACGCAAAGGACACTGGCGAGTGTGATCTTACCAATCATCTTACTGCTCACTTCTGAAGTATGTCTGCAGGCGCCGGCCGACAACGGAACGTCCGCTGCGGCGATGCGACCTGATGCTCCAACCAGTAGCCGCATCGGGCGGCCTGTTCATGACCGCGGCATTACGTCCGCGGAACGGTCCCCCTGCGGTCTCGCAGCCACTGCGGGTGACGACACTGATCCCGGGCAGGGTGGGCATTGCCCGTTCTCAGCTACCGCTGCGAGCCGAGGGTTTCATGACGAGAAGGTGACGCCCCGAGCAGTATCTGCTGAGGAGAAGACATGCCCCGCGCACCGTCTGGGCAACGATCGACTCGACGCTACGGTGGTCGGATCGTGCGCGTCCTGGTCATCGAAGACTCGAAGATCCTGCGGGAGTCCCTGCAACGCGGTCTCTCTTGTTCCGGGTTCGTCGTCGACGTCGTCGGCGACGGCAGGCAGGGCTGGATCTACGCCAGCCGCAACGACTACGACGTTGTCGTCCTCGACCTGATGCTGCCGTCGATGGACGGGATGGAGATCCTGACGAAGCTCCGCGCCGAAGGGCACGACTGCCATGTCCTGGTCCTGACCGCGCGGGACGCCCTCGAGCAGCGCGTCGCTGGCCTGAAGGCGGGGGCGGACGACTATCTGACCAAGCCGTTCGAGTTCGACGAACTGGTCGCACGCATCGAGGCCCTCGGGCGCAGGCGCTACGCCCGCAAGTCGCCGGTGCTGGTCGAAGGTGACCTCGAGGTGGACCAGGGGAGCCGCCAGATCCGCTATCGGGGCGCGGTGATCGAGGTGGCCCGACGCGAGTTCAATCTCCTCCGCTTCCTGCTCCTTCGCCGCGGCGAGATCGTCACCCGTATCGAGATCGAGGATCACCTCTACAACGAGCACACCCTGCCCGACAGCAACAGCGTCGACTCGGCGATCTGCAGCCTGCGACGGAAGCTCCGGCACGCCGGCTGCCCGGACGTGATCGCGACGCGGCGTGGCGTCGGCTACGTATTCCGCCAGGGCGAGGGGGACACGCCTTGATCCGCTCGATCCGTTGGCGCGTCGCCGTTACGACCACGCTCGGAGTACTCCTGGTCGGGGGGGGAGCCGCCGCGGCCTGGTACTCGCTGGCATCCGACATCCTGTCGTCGGAGCTCGACGACGAACTCGACTCGAAGGTGAAGACCCTGGCCACCTTGACCCGATGCGTCGGAGACGCGTTGGAGCTCGAGTTCAGCGACGAGCTGATGCCCGACTTCCTGCCGGGCAAGGAACCCAGCTACTTCCAGGTCTGGCAGCGCGACGGGGCCATCGTCGAGCGGTCTCGGTCGCTCGGCGAGCGAACCCTGATGTTCCCATCGACATCACGCGAGGAGGTCGCGCACTGGGACCTCGTGCTCCCCGACGGTCGACCCGGGCGAGCCGCCGCACTTGCCTTCGCCGTGACCGAAGGGGACGACGTCGACGCGGAGGATGACCCGGCGAACAGCGCCGTGCCGCCAGTGCTGCCCGTGGCCGTCATCATGGCGGCGAAGAGTCGAATCCCGCTCGACAGTCGGCTGGCGTCCCTTCGCCTCTCGGTCGCGTTGGTCGGACTCGGGCTCGCCGCGGGCCTGGCGTTCGTCGTCGGCCATCTGGTCGGGAGAGGGCTGCGCCCCCTGCATCGACTCAGCCAGGAGGTCGGGGCGCTCGATCCGCGTGCAGGTCCAGGCGCGCTGCCGCTGAACGGACTGCCTACGGAGCTCTTTCCGATCGCGCACCGCATCGACGACCTGTTGGCGCGGATGCATGCCGCACTCGAGCGCGAACGACGCGTCACGGCGAACATCGCCCACGAACTCCGGACTCCGGTCAGCGAACTGCAGAGTCTCACCGAGGTGGCCATCCGCTGGCCGAAGGACGAGCAGCACCTTCGACGCAGCCTGGTCAGCGCGCACGCGGTCGCGCGACGGATGAACTCCCTGACCGAGGCCATCCTCCGCCTCTCCAATCCAGAGGAAGCGCGGCTCACCATCGAGAGCGAGAGGTTCGACCTGTCCGAACTCACCCGCGAGCTGCTGACGGAGAGCGAGGGGAAGGTGAGACCCATCGAGGCGGACCTCGCCGAGGGCGTCTCGATCACCTCGGACAAGGTGGCCCTGCGGATCATCCTCGCGAACCTGATCGACAACGCCCGGGAGCACGCCAGCGAGGGCCCGATCGTCTGCCGGCTCGCGCGCGACGACGACGTGGCCGAGTTCTGCATCAGCAATCCTGCCGAGGATCTGGACGAGGACGACGTCGCCTGCCTCGGCGAACGCTTCTGGCGCAACGACGCCACGCGGACCTCGGGGGATCGCCCCCACTTCGGCCTCGGCCTGACGATCGCCAGCGAACTCTGCGCACGGATCGGCGCCGAGCTCTCTCACCGTCTGGTTTCAGGCCGCCTCGAGGTTCGAGTGCGCATGCCGGCCAACGAGTCGACCTGACGGCTGGGTGAGATGCCGGGCCGCATGCCACTGGCGGCGGCAGTGAGAACCTGGCGGTGGGGCAGCGCGGGCTCGGCGGCATCGAGCCCGCGCACTCGGATCTCGCGAGATCACCGTGCATGATGAACCGGCATGCAACCTCTGACCCGGCTCGCCGCCGCCAACCTCGCCGCGTTCGCCCGATCGGGCCTCGCCTGCTGGCTGCTGGCGACGACAGCGCCCGTTCTCGGGTCCCAGGTCGCGCCGGCGCAACTGACCCACGGCCCGGTGCTGGGACACTGCGACACCACTTCCCTGCACCTCTGGGCCCGCGCGGCGAACCCGGGCCGATACACGCTGCATCTGCAGGACGTCGTCACCGGCACCGGGACCGCCTGCTCGGCCGAAGCGACCGCGGCTGCCGACAACACGCTGCACTTCACCGCCCGCAACCTCAAGGCGGCGACCGCCTACGATTACTGGATCACCTGCGGCGAGATCATCGCGCATGCCCGCGGCGCGCGGCCGCTCGTGACCGCCATGACCGACGACTCGCGCACGGCGACGATCGCCTTCGGCTCCTGCGCCAACGACGTCACCTATCCCGAGCAACCGATCTGGGGTCAGATCCTCGCCCGCGCACCGCAGGCCCTGGTGCTGCTCGGCGATACCCCGTACATCGACGATGGCTCGACCGCCGGGCGCCGCCGTCGCTACTGCGACTTCCTCGACTTCCCGCCCGTGCGCGCGACGCTCGCCGCGATCCCGACCTGGTTCACCTGGGACGACCACGATTACGCCCGCAACGACCAGTTCGGCGCCGCACCGGGCAGCGACACCGCCCGCGCCGCGTTCGTCGAGTACCACGCCCACGCGACCTACGGTGACGGGCAACGCGGCATCTACACCGGCTTCCGTCGCGGCCCGGTCGAGGTGTTCCTGCTCGACACCAGGACCTTCGCCGACACCGAGACCTCGGTGCTGGCGGCCGGCGAACGTTCGCTGCTCGGCAAGGCGCAGACCGAGTGGCTGCTACGGCGACTCGAGGCTTCGACGGCGACCTTTCGCGTGCTCGCCTGCGGCATGGTCTGGAACGGCGGCGTGCGACCGGGAAAGAAGGATTGCTGGGGCAACTGGTCGGCCGAGCGGGACGCGCTGTTCCGCTGGCTCGGGGCGCGCCGCATATCCGGCGTCGTCCTGGTGTCCGGCGATGTCCACCGCAGCCGCGTGATCCTGCATCCGACGCGCGAACTCGCCGGCTACGACCTGCCCGAGTTCGTGACCTCGCCGCTGGCGCAGAACGTGCTCGAGAGCAACGCCGTGCCGACGCCCGGCCTCGCCTTCGACCACGGCGAAGCCCACAGCTGCCTGGTCCTCACGGCCGTGACCTCGACCGCGGCGGCGACGTTGCGGGCGACGTTCGTCGCCGGCGCGGGCGAGGAGTTCCACGTGCGCGAGTTTCCGCTGACGACGCTGTCGCGACCGGACGCGGCGGCGAGCTACCGCCGCATCGCCGAGCAGATGCGGACGATCTTCGGCGAGGATCTCGCCGGCGTGCCGGAAGCCGAGCCCGACGACCCCTCGATGGGTATCGCACCGACCAGTGCCGTGCAGCCGGCATGGCGGCAGGCCGTCGCCGCCGCGGCGCCGTTGTTCGTGGAATGGGCCACCGCGGCTGCCGATGAGCGCTGCCGCTTCGCGCGACGAGGGCGCGAGCCCGAGGTGCCCGAGTTCTTCGAACTGCTGCCCTCCCTCATGCACCTCACGCGGCTGGCCATGGCCCGCGGCTATCAGGCCGGCGCCGACGCCGCGCCGACGCCCATGCCCGAGACGATCCGCGCGCTGCTCACGCTGGCCCGCCACGCGCGCCAGGATCCGACCGGCGTGGCCTGGTCGTTCGCCGCGGGGACCGAGCAGAACGCTGCCGCACTGTTGTCCGAGGTGACGACCCGGCTCGATTCGGCGACCATCGCGACGCTGCGTGAGGAGATCGCGGCGCACCTGACCAGGCGAGGATCGCTCGGCGGGTTCGCCGCCGCGATGCGGATGGAGACCTGGCACCTGTTCGAGCTCTCCCTGCGGGCGATGCAGCTCGGCGCGAACGCAGAGGCCAGCGTCGCCCGCCGCTTCGAGGCCGAGGTCCGACGCCAGTTCGCCGAGCAGGTCGAGCCGTTGCTGACGGCGTGCGATGGCATGGCCGATCAACCGACCGCGGCGCAACGCGCCGGGCTGGAACAGGCGATTGCCGACTTCCGGACACGTCATGCGGCCCGGCGGCAGGCGCTCGCGGCGCTGCGCGACGGCAGCGCGGACCCGGCGCCACCGGCTGCCGCGGCCGCGGATCTGGCGATTCTGCTCGCGGGCATGTGCTTGCCCGACCTCGTCACCGGCATCGACGAACAAACCGCGGCTCTCGCGACCCTGATGGCCCTCGCGCGGTAGCAGCGCTCGCAGGCGATCCGGGTTAGGATCGCGCGGCCCTTCACGACCCCAATGCGGAACCTCCTCGCTGACATCGACCGACTGCTGCGCGGTCACTTCACCCGCAAGCAGGACCTGCTCGCGGGCAGGATCGGCATCCCGGCCCGCACGCTGGTGCTGTCCGCGTTCCTGCTGGGCGCCATCTACGGCGTCTTCATGGGCATCTTCGCCGTGCTGCGCGAGCAGAACCCGAGCACGGCGCAGCTGCTGGCGACCATCATCAAGGTGCCGCTGCTGTTCCTGGCGACGCTGCTCGTCACCTACCCGTCCCTCTACGTGTTCTCGGCGCTCGCCAACTCGGCGCTGCGCGGCATGGACACGCTGCGCCTGCTGGTCGCCTCGATCACGGTGAACCTGGCCCTGCTCGCCAGCTTCGGCCCGATCATCGGCTTCTTCACGCTGTCGACGAGCAGCTACCCCTTCCTCGTCGTGCTGAACGTGATCTTCTTCGCGATCTCGGGCGTGACCGGCGTCGTCTTCCTCAGACGCGCGCTCGGACACCTGTTCGTGGCCGAGTCGGATGGCGCGGCCGAGACGCGTTCGGGACCGCCAGCGAGCGCGGCCGAGGCCCCACCGCCGCTGCCATCGACGAGCCTGCAGCAACGGCAGGCCGCGGAGAACGGCAGGCGCGTCTTCCGCATCTGGATGATCACCTACGCCCTGGTCGGCGCCCAGATGGCGTGGATCCTGCGGCCGTTCATCGGCGTGCCGGAGCAGGCCTTCACGTTCTTCCGTCAGCGCGACTCCAACTTCTTCGAGGGGCTGTGGCACGCCCTGCGCTCGCTGTTCGGCTGATCGCCAACGCCGACGCGCTGCTGCGCGGCGAAGGGCCATATGCGGCCGGGCGAGGCGTGGTGCCCTGGCCGAAGCTGCTCGCCCTCGTGGCCGTCGGCGGCTTCGCCTACGGCGCGGTGATGGGCTCGTACGGAGTCCGCGCGCTGCAGGCCTTCTACTCGGCGAGCAAGGTGCCGCTGCTGCTGCTGTTCGCGACCATCGTCTGTCTGCCGAACTTCTACGTCGTCAACGTCCTGCTCGGCCTGCGCGACGATTTCAGCGCCGCCTGCCGGGGCATCTTCGCGGCGCAGGCGACCCTCGCCGTCACGCTGGCGACGTTGGCGCCGATCACGATCGTGGTCTACCTGTCGATCGACGGCTATGACGGCGCGATCGTCTGCAACGGCGTCATGTTCCTCGTCGCGACCATCACGGCGCAGATCGCCCTCGGCCGACACTACCGCGCGCTGATCGCGACCAACCCGCGGCACCGCCTCGGCCGCGCCGCCTGGATGGTGCTCTACGTGTTCGTGGCGATCCAGCTGGCCTGGGTCCTGCGACCCTTCGTCGGCTCGCCGAACATGGCGACCCACTTCTTCCGCGAGGATGCCTGGAGCAACGCCTACATCGAGGTCTTCCTCGCGGTCGCCCGGGTGTTCGGCGCCTGAATCGCCCGACGGCAGGGTTCCAGGATTCGCCGACGCCACGGGAAGAGCTCGTCGGGCAGCCCGTCCAACCGGCCGAAGCTCATCGACCCGCACCTCCGATCGCTCGGGCCATCCGAATCAGGGGGATCCCATGAACCGCCATGTCCCAGGAACCGTCCGACCACAAAGGCAGGTGCTCGAGTGCGTCGCGTCGCACTGGCGCAAGACGGCGGCGGAGTTCGAGGCCACGGTGCAACAGCGACCACGATCCCGCCGCACCCTGCGATCCGACCCGGTCGTCCGGCGGCCGCGGGTGCGCGTGCTCCATCTGGTGTGGCTCGCGCTCTTGTGCGTGTGTTCCTGGATGCAGCTGCTGCACTGACGAGCGCGCGGCCGCCCATGCGCTGCGCCCGATGCGCGCGACGGTTGACGGCGGCTCGGCAAGCGAGCTACCCTGCTCTTGACATGAGCGAGCAGGAAGCGGAAGACGGCAGGCGCGAAGCAGCGCCCGACTTCGAGCGACTGCTGGATCAGAACTTGCCCGCGCTGCGCGCCTTCGTCCGGCTTCGCACCAGCTCCAAACTGCGCCAGCTCGAATCGCACGTCGACCTCGTGCAGTCGGTCTGCCGCGAGGCACTGCAGGCCCGCCACGGGCTCGAGTACCGTGGCGACACCGAGTTCCGCAACTGGCTGTTCACCTTCGCCAAGCGCAAGCTGGTCGAACGGGATCGCTACTGGAACTCGGGCAAGCGCGACATCAAGCGCAAGGTCGACGAGCGCCCGGCCGCCGACGGCGACCGCGATTGGAACCTCGTCGATCAGTACGCGACGTTCACGACGCCGAGCATGCACGCCCGCAGCAAGGAAGAACTCGAACGCGTCGAGGCCGCGTTCGACCGCCTCACCGAGGAGCAGCGTGAGGTGCTCACCCTGGTCCGGGTCGGCGGCCTGAGCCACGCCGACGCCGCCGCGGTCATGGGCTGCACCGAGGAGAACTCGCGCCAGCTGCTGCGTCGCGCCCTGGTCCGGTTGTCGATCATCCTCGAGGAAGACGGGTAGGGCCGCGGAGCGGGGGGCGCCGGGGGAGAACGGGCGACGGCAGAATTCGGAGTTCGGTGTCACGCCACGCCGCTGCCTGCCCATCCGCGAAGGGTTGCCAACGAGAGCACCCATCATGCGTCACGACCTCGCCAGCCTGGCCTTCCCGGCCCTCCCGACCCTCCCGACCCTGTCGATCGCCGGCCGCGCGGCGCCGCGACGAAGCCTGCGAACGCGGGCCGCCCACGACCTCGAGGACGCCGGCCCTTGGGACGCATTCGCCGGACCGGTCGCGGCCTTCCGGCAGCTGATGGCGGACGCCGATCGCCAGGCGGCACGCAACGGCGGCCGCGTTTCGGACGACCACGCAGAACGGATCCGCTCGGCCTGCAATGCCCTGGCCCGCACTCTCAACGACAGGGTCGGCGATCGCGCCCGTCTGAGCGACGAACAACGCCGCGACTTCGAGGCCCGCATCCGCGCCGAACTGATGCCCTGCATCGCCCGGTCCGCGCTCGGCCGGCGCATCTGCACCAAGCCGCGCGGCTACGCCGGTGACTTCCTGACGATCGCGATCATGTACGAGGACGAGGCCGGCGGCGTCGGCCACAGCGGTGAGATCCTCGACCGCGCCATCCGCGATCAGCCGGCCTGCTCCGCGGTCAAGAACCGTCGTGGCATCCTCGCCGACGAGATCGCCAGGTCGCGCGCCGAGTCGAACGCGCCCGTCACCCGCGTCACCAGCCTGGCATGCGGCCCGGCGGCGGAGCTGTTCGACGTCTTCGTCGCGCTGGAGGACCCGGAATCACTGCAGGCCACCTGCATCGACATCGACGATCAGGCCATCGACTTCGTCGCCAATCGCTGCGACGAGCGCGGACTTCGCGATCGCTTCGCGCTCCACAACCGCAACCTGGTCCACCTCACGGCCGGCCGGCAGCAGCTCGACCTCGAACCGCAGGACCTGATCTACAGCATCGGTCTGATCGACTACTTCGGCGACCGCTTCGTCGTGCGCCTGCTCGACTACGTGCACGGCCTGCTGGCGCCGGGTGGCCGCGCCCTGTTCGGCAACTTCCACGTCGACAACCCGAGCAAGGCGCTGATGGACCATGTCCTGGACTGGAAGCTGGTCCACCGCACCGAAGCCGACATGCACCGGCTGTTCGAGGCCTCGGCGTTCGGCCGACGATGCACCTCCATCCGCTTCGAGGACGCGGGCGTTAACATGTTCGCCGAGTGCATCAAGACGGCCTGAGCGACACCGCGCAGGCCCGCTGCCAGCCAATACGAGCCAACCGGCAAGGAGAGAGAACCGTGATCATCGAACCCATATGCACGATCCCCGTTCGCGGCCGCACCGACCGGCTCACTGCCGGCATCCTCGGCGTCGGCAGCTACCTGCCGCGCGACATCCTCTCCAACCACGACCTCGAGCAGACGATCGACACCACGGACGAGTGGATCTTCGCCCGCACCGGCATGCGCAACCGCCGCATCGCCGCAGCCGACGAGGCGACCTCGGACCTGGCGGCGGCGGCGGCCCGCGCCGCGCTCCTCGACGCCGGACTCGAGCCCGGGGAGATCGATCTCATCCTCGTCGCGACCGTCACGTCGGATCATGTCTGTCCTTCCACGGCCGCCATCGTGCAGCACCGCATCGGCGCCATCCACGCCGCCGGATTCGACATCGCCGCGGGTTGCACGGGCTTCGTCAACGCGCTCTCGACCGCCCGCCAGTTCATCGTCAGCGGCGCCTACCGCCACGTGCTCGTCGTCGGCGCCGAGAAGCTGTCGTCGATCCTCGACTACCGCGATCGCGAGACCTGCGTGCTGTTCGGTGACGGCGCCGGCGCCGCGGTGCTGGGCCCCGAAGCGGGCGGCGCCATCCTCGACTGCCAGCTGGGCATGGACGGCTCGAACGCCGAGACGATCTCGGTGCCGGCCGGTGGCTCGCGCCAGCCGGCGAGCGCGGCGACCGTCGCGGAACGGCGCCACTTCGTCAGGCTGGAGGGGCGCAAGGTGTTCCGCTTCGCGGTAGCGAAGTTCTGCTCCGAGATCGAAGGGCTCGCCAGGCGCAACCGGATCGAGGTCAGGGACATCGACTGGATCGTTCCCCACCAGGCCAACCAGCGCATCATCGAGGCGGCGGCGGAGCGCCTCGGCTACCCGATGGCGAAGATCGTCAGCAACGTCGAGCACTACGGCAACACCTCGTCGGCGTCGATCCCGATCGCCATGGCAGAGGCGAAGCGGGACGGTCGCATCCGCCCTGGCCAGCTCGTCGCCACCGTCGCCTTCGGCTCCGGGCTGACCTGGGGCTCGGCGCTGCTGCGGTGGTAGGCGCGCAAGAGTCACGACCGCGACGGTCGACTACTTGACGATCGGAATCGACAGCCGGTTGGTCGACGTCAACTGACCGTTCTCGAGCACCCAGTCCTGGAAGTGGAAGGTCAGCGGCGGTAACCACTCGGGCAACGACATGCTCCAGCGTGCCGAGTTGCCGACCACGGGCGGAAACATGCCGAGCAGCGACGCCCCGCTGTCCACGTACAGGCTGCATCCGGACCCGACGCCAGGGATCGCGACCGGCTGATTGTCAGGTGCCAGCGAGAGGGCCAGGAAGTGTGCCGCGGTTGCGGCGCCGCCGAGCGCGAGGATCGAACCCGACGACGAGCCGATCTGCTGACTGAAGCGGAAGGCGATCAGCGAAGACGGGCCGCAGCCGGTGCCGAAGGTCGTGATCGGTGCCGGAGTCACATAGGCGAAATCCTGGCCGTAGAGCGTCTGCCCGACCGGGTCGCCGACGAAGTATCCTGTCTTGAACACCGCGTTGGCCGGGTCGAACGCGAGCGCCGGGCCGGCGACCTCGCTGCCGGCGACCTGGAACATCAGGTGCGGCCCTTCGGTGAGGTTGCCGTTGATGCCGGCGCGGGCGCACCAGGCGCTCTCGGTGTTGCGGTCGTGGAAGCCGAGTCCGAACAGCGAGCGGTTGTGCGTGTCGATCGCCATTCCGGTCGGATCGAGGTCCTGGGTGCCGACCTGGTGGATCAGCACCGGCGGCCGGTCGCCCGCCGGGTCGGGCGCACTGGCACCGTCGGCCCAGTCGAACCGCTCGACGTAGATGCGATGACCGGTGGGGTCGCCGAAGGCCGACGGCGCCTGCGCGAAGCTGCTCGAGGCGAACGTGATCGCGTAGCGCCCGTACTGGCCGTCGACGATCGGCGCCACCGCGTGCTCGGTCGTGCCCAGCGTGAAGTCCGGGTACCAGGTCGCGACGCTGACGTACGGCGCGGTCGGCGAGATCTGCTTGCCGAAGATGCTCCAGCGCTGGTTCGTGGCGGTCTGCCAGACGCACATCCACGGCGACGAGAAGCCGAAGTTCGCCTTGTTGACCGACGGCCGTTCGTGGTCGTTCGGCCCCGAGGCGATCGCGAACTCGGAGCCCTGCAGAGAACCTGTCGAGAGGTCGAAGAGCTGACCGTAGACGTCGCTCGACGACGTGTTGCCGAAACCGCCGGTCGTGCCGGAGTTGTCCTCGCGCTGAAATACGATCAGGGCGCTGTGGTCGAGGCCGTTGACGTCGACGCCACCGACGTCGGGGCGCCAATCGTTGACGCCTGGTGGGCGGCTGATGGTTCTCGTGATGCCCGCAGAGCCGTTGAAGGACATGACCCGCACCGAGCTCGTGTTCGTGGCGGAATCGAGATCCCGAAACGCCATGGCATAGCGGCCCTGGCCGCCGACGTAGGCGACCGCCGCGCCGTCCTCGTTCCTGAAGGTGAAGAAGTTGAAGGCCGCGATCATGTTGTAGCCCAGATCGAGCAGGACGACCTGCATGTCGTGATCGCCGGCCGACGCTGCGCGCACGATGGCCGCCGCCTGCTCGACGCCCTGGGTCGTGTTGCCGCATGCGAGGTCACAGCTCGTCACGGCGAGGCCGGCCTGCAGCCCGGCAGCGGGGTGGCGCGTGAGCAGCGGATCGATCGTCACCGGGAACGCCGCGGTCGCCATCCAATCGGCGGGGACGGTCAGCGTGATGAGGCCGTCGGCAAAGGCGGTCGCGACCGGCGTGCGGCGGCCGGTGGCGTCGAACGCGATCGCCGCGCCGTACTCGAAGATGGGACGGCCGCCGTCGTCGTGGAACACGAGCGCCCGATGTGCCGCGGGTACGGTCGCCGCATCGAGCCCGGTCGTGATCGCGCCGGTGACGACGAGTTCGCCGGCGCCGGTCGGAGCGTGGATCACGAACGACTGCTCGAGACCTTCGGCGCGCACGTCGTAGGTCTCGGTGACCGCTCCGAGGCGGTACTCGTAGCGGTAGTCGTCGTTCCGGTGCTCGGCCGCCCGATCGCCGGCGAGCAGTTCCTCGGTCCCGGCGCGGACCGAGACCGTGCGCCAAGACCACGGCTGGTTGTGGGGGTAATCCGCCCCGAGGTACGGAACGAACGTCATGCCGTCGTGGAACGAGACCTTGTAGCCGCTGCCGGCGGCCCAGCGCTCGCGCGAACAGCCGGCCGTATCGACGCCGTCCGGTCGGATGGGAGCCCGCAGGTCGGCGAGTCCGGCGAGTGGGCCGACCCGGAGCCGAAAGTCGCCCGGATCCTGGGCGGCGAGGGCGCCAGCCACGACGAGGGACGGAAGAAGGACGACGGCGAGTCTGATCATGACGCGTCCCGGTGTCGGGAGTCGCTCGGTCCTGACCGTGGAACCGAAGAATGCCGCAGGCCCGGCGAACACCGCGACAGCGCCGGCGCGTTCGGGGTCGGCAACGAAGCCGGTGGGCTCCAGAGCCCGTCGCTCGCCCCATTGTCGACGCTGTGGCAGGTTGATCGAGAACGACGTCCCACGGCCCCGCTCCGACACCGCGTCGATGCCGCCCTCGAGCGGTCGAACGCACCCGAACACCTTCGCCCGGTCGCAGACCCGAGGGCCGTCGACCGAGGCAGCTACCCACCGTCCAGCGCTTGCCGAATCTTGGCAGCGAGTTCGGCCATCGTGGACGGCTTGCTCAGGAACAGCGTGTTGGCGTCCAGCTCCACGTCTTCTCCGATCTCGTTGTTGGCGTAGCCAGACAGGAACAGGGTCTTGAGATCCGGCTGCAACTCCCGGAGGCGCGCCGCCAGCGTCGGCCCACTCATGCCGGGCATGATCACATCGGAGATCAGCAGGTCGGGGCGAAGCCGCTGGTTCTCGAACGCGGCCAGCGCGCTGGCACCGTCGGCGGCGGCGATGACGCGGTAGCCGAGCCGTTCCACCATGCTCGTGAGCAGCCCGCGGACAGCATCGTTGTCCTCGGCCAGCAACACCAGCTCGCCGGCGCCGGTGGGCGGATGGGCCACGGCGATGCCGCGAGGAGTCGGTTCCGCATCGACCTGAGGCAGGTAGATCCGGAAGCTCGTGCAGACTCCTGGCTCACTGTCGACCAGGATGGTGCCGCCGGACTGTCGGACGATGCCGTAGACCGTTGCCAGTCCCAGGCCGGTGCCCTTGCCCAGCGGCTTGGTGGTGAAGAAGGGCTCGAACACCCGCTGGCGCGTCGCCTCGTCCATCCCGCAGCCGGTGTCCGCGACCTCCAACATGACGTGTGGTCCGGCGACCATGCCCGGGTTGCCGAGCGTGCCCACTTCGTCGAGGACGACGCTGCTGGTGGCGATGCTCAGCTTGCCGCCATCGGGCATGGCGTCGCGGGCGTTGACCGCGAGGTTCATGATCACCTGTTCGATCTGGCCGGGGTCGGCCTCGACCAGCCCGACGTCTGCCGCGAGCGAGGTCGTGAACTCGATGTCTTCGCCGATCAACCGGGTCAACATGCTCTCGAGCTCCGACACGACGAAGTTCAGGTCGATGATCTGGGGCTGCAGGACCTGCCTGCGGCTGAAGGCGAGGAGCTGACGGGTGAGCGTGGCGGCGCGCATGGTCGCCTCCTTGATCTTGGCCACGGTGTCGGCCAGCGGGTCGGCTCGGTCGAGCCGGCCCTCCAACAACTCGCAGTACCCCAACTGCACCGAGAGGATGTTGTTGAAGTCGTGTGCCACGCCACCGGCGAGCTGACCGATGGCCTCCAGCCGCTGCGCCGTTTCGGCCCGCTTCCGGTCAGTGATCTCCAAGGAGAGGATGAAGACCCCCTCGGGCACCGGCTCGAAACGGAGCTCGAACCACTGCTGGCTGCCGTCGGGGAAGGTGAACTCGTTCTCGAGCCGGCGCGAGTGCCGGTCGTCCATGCACTCCCGGAGCAGCGCGAACATCGGCGTCTGGTCGATGCCCGGATAGGCCTCCATCATGGTCCGGCCGAGGAGCTGCTCCTTGGGCCTTCGCCCCTGCCTGGCGACGGCATCGTTGACGTACAGGTACCGCCAGTCGCGGCCTATGACCTGACACCCCTCGAGCAGGCTGTCGAGGATGTTGTTGGGGAGGGCGCCGCGGTCTGTGCTGTTCCCGTCGGCTGCCGGTGATCTATCGGTTGGCATCTGTGCCTCGAGAGAATCCGTTGGAGCGCCCGCACCTGGGTCGCAGGACAAGCGCTGTTGAGCCTGTTCCTCGATGATTCGTCCGAGCTTCGCACCCCCAGGAATACGTTCCCGGTTGCCGAGGTCAAGGAAGTCACGGCAGCCGCACGCCGCGCCGGCCGAGTTCCTGCGTCAGCCGCAACATGGCCCGCGCCAGCAGCTGGCGGGCCGCGTCCTCGGAGCGACCGAGGACCTCGGCGATTACCCGGTGCGGCAGCCGGACGATCCGCGCCATGGTGATGACCTCGCGATGTTCCTCGCTGAGCGCATCGAGCGCGGCCTCGAGGGCCGCCGCGGTCTCGCGACCGATCGCGTTCATGCTCGGAGTCACGAAGCTCGCGGCCAGCCCGGTGCCGGTGTCGACGGGCCGCTCGCGGCCGATGTCCCGCTTGTCGAAGCCGTGAAAGCGGATCTTGTCCCGCAGCTTGTTGAGCGCCGCCGTGAACAGCCAGGCGCGGAAGCGGTCCTCGCCGCGGAAGTCGAAGCGGCCGTCGCGGGCGAGCAGCTCGCGACAGACCGACTGCACGACGTCCATGCTGGACTCGCGCACCCGCAACCGCTGGGGCAGGCGGACGCTGACGTAGGCGTGGAGCTGCGGCAGGTAGCGCTCGATGAGCTCGTGCAGCGCGACCGTGTCGCCGCGCTGGGCCTGCTCGTACAGCTGCGCGCTGGTCCGATCGGTGATGGGGTCCTGGTCTTGCATGCTGTTGGCCGGCTAGCGATCGACCCGCTGTCGCAGCTCCTTGAAACGGGGAAGATCGTGCAGCGCCGCGAACCGCTGATCGGCCGCGAGCGCGC
>JAGQRA010000973.1 GCA_020425885.1 Planctomycetota bacterium
AGGTAGCCGAGCGCGAGCGTGGCGATCACCGGCATCGCACCGCCACGGGCCCGCAGCAGCAGCATCAGCGGCAACGCCACCAACGCGGGCCACAGCACCCAATAGGCATCGAAGAACAGGCGGACGTAGAACCAGCCCTGCGCGGCATAGGGGTCGTTGGCCGACTTGGCGTAGAAGGTGTTCGGCAGCAGCTCGCCGTAGCAGAGCAGACGCCAGGCCAGGAACGGCAGCAGCAGCAGGAAGCCGGGCAGGGCGAAGGCCGTGACCGGGCCGATGCTGCGGCGGCGCCACGAGGCCACGACCGCGAGCAGACCGGTGGTCGCGCCGACGACGACCCCGTCGGGCCGCGTCGTCGTCGCCAGCACCGTCAGCACGCTGGCCAGCGCCCATTGCCGCGGATGTTCGTTCCGTGCCAGGACCAGGAACAACAGCGTGACCAGCAGCACGAAACCGAGGGTCTCGAGTCCGCAGCTGGCGAAGTCGTGCAGGTGCTGGTGCAGCGCGACGCCGATGGCGGCGAGCGGCAGGAACTCCGTGTCACCGGGCAGCAGTCGGCGCCCGGCGAGCCAGGTCACCGGCACCAGCGCGCCGAGGCACAGGATGCCGAGCCACTGCACGAACGCTACCGGATCGAGGCCCTGACCGATGGCGAGCGAGGTCAGGTACATCCACGACGGATTGGAGTAGCCCTCGACGAACTCACCGCGGTTGTAGACCGGACCGAGGCCGGCGGCGGTGTTCTCGGCGTAGCGCAGCGTGATGAAGGCGTCGTCGCAGATCCACGCCCGCGACCACGCCAGCGCCATCGCCAGCAGCGACAGACCGGCGATCACGGCGACGTGGAGACCGCGGCGCGAACCGCCGCTCATCGCACGAACTCCTCGAAGCGCGCGAGCCGGTCCGGATCGTCGTTGTGATCGAAGTAGTAGCGGCGGAACGCGGCGAGGTCGCGCCCGACCTGCGCCTTCGACTTGGTGGCGAGCTCGGCGAGGTAGTCGTCGAGCACCTGTTCGAAGTCGACGAAGACGATGTACGGATCGACCCGCTTCAGCTCGGTCATCAGCGCGCGGTCGTAGATCATCAGCCGGGCCGGCCCGACCGGGAACGTCACCACGCGCCACTGATCGGTCAGGTCACCGGCCCGGAAGCCGTTGTCGAACGTGATCTGGATGCGGCGCTCGTGGGTCAGGTAGTGCACCAGCCTGGCGTAGCCCTTCTCGTGGCCGACCGTGCCGCGGGCCGCGATCGCCTGGTGGGCGATGCGGGCATCGGTCAGACCGGTGGCGCATTCGATCGCCACCGGAAAGCGCCCGCGATAGGCGAGGTTGGCCTGGCTGCCGACGATGGCGACGCGGATGCCGAGCTCGCCGTACTTGCCGCCGAGGTAGTGGCCGGCATGCCGCATCGCATCGATGATCGTCATCCCGGATTCCGCCGTGAACGGCGCCAACGAGATCGTGCGGTTGTCGGAGAAGCCGTGTGGGTTCTTGTAGTCGCCGAGCCATGGCGGCTCGACCCGCGACACCAGCAAACCGACCATGACCGATGCCAGCACCGGCTGCCAGACGACCCTGCGCCAGCGGTTGGCGGCGAGATCGAGCCCGAGCAGCAGCGCCGGCAGGATCGGGATCAGGAAGCGACCGAACATGAAGTCGCCGCCGACCCAGATCACGAAACCCGTGTATGGCAGCACGAAGGCGAGCACGCAGAGGTGCGGACGGCGGCCGAGCCAGCTCGAGACCGGCGCCAGCAGATCGGGCTTGCAGACCGCGTAGAACAGCGGCGCCAGCACCACCGGCAGCAGCGCGTAGTAGCACTTCAGGAACTCCCAGACGTAGACCAGGCCCTGGCTCGGATACGGATCGCCGGCCGACTTGGCGTAGAACGTGTTGGGCACCCAGTAGCCGTAGTAGAACCGTCGCCACAGCAGGTACGGCACGAACGCGATCAGGAACGGGACGACGTAGGCGAGCAGACGTTGCCGGGCGCGGAAGTGCACGGCATCGGCGAGCACGAACAGGCCCGCGATGGCTGTGAACAGGCCGCCGTCGGGCCGCGTCATCGCCAGCAGCACGCCGACGAAACCGGCCAGCTGCGCCTTGCGCGCGCAGATCGGCGCCTGCGTGAAGCGCAGCAGCACCGTGACCAATAGCGTGAACATCGCGGTCTCGAGCCCGGCCGGGGCCAGCGACGCGGCGTGGTGCACGGCGGCGAAGGCGCCGGCCGCGATCGGCACCAGCGCCCGACCGCCGCTCGCCTTCCACGCGATCGAGGCCAGCAGCAGGACGGTGCCGGCGTGGGCCAGCGCCCCCCACAGCGACGACCAGGTCTCGATCAGATCGCCGGTGCAGCCGAGCCACATGCCGACCGCGAGCCACATCGTCCAGGCGAAGTTGGTGTAGCCCTCGACCGGCGCCTCGGCCGGGTCGAGGTTGAAGACCAGGCCATGGCCTTCGACCAGGTGCTGGGCGTAGCGGAACGAGATGTAGGCGTCGTCGCAGGTCCAGCGCAACGTCCACGCATGGGCGAAGGCGGCGGCGGTGGCAAGGAGGGCGATCGCCCAGAAGACGTGACGGCGCGACATCGACGGCGGCGAAGGGTAGCCCACCCGCGTCGCACCGCCACGCCCGGAGCGACATTCGGCCCGACCCGGGGCCGGCGCCGCGACTACGGCGCCAGCGCCTGCAGCACGGACT
>JAGQRA010000974.1 GCA_020425885.1 Planctomycetota bacterium
AGTCGGGCGGCGATTTCCTTGTTCGGCGAGCCGCGCACGACGAACTCCATGACCTCGGTTTCGCGCGGGGTCAGCCGCGAGAAGCGTGATGAGATGGCGTTGACGCGCGCCGACTCGCTGCGGCGCTCGACATCGGTCGCGATGGCGCGACGCACCGAAGCCAGCATGTTGTTGAGGTCGAACGGCTTCTCGACGAAATCGAGGCTGCCCAGCTTCAGCGCGGCCACGGCCTCGGAGACCCGGGCCATGCCGCTCATGAAGACGACCGGCATGCAGCAGTTGCGCGCGGCCAGTTGCTCCAGGATCTCGATGCCGGTGCCGTCGGGCAGGTTGAGGTCGAGCACGATGCAGCCGGTACGCGCGGTGTCGAACTCGTCGAGGAAGGCCTTCATCGTGTCGTAGGTCGCGACGTCGAATCCACTGAGCCTGCCCATGTTTCGGAACAGGGCGAGGATGGACGGTTCGTCCTCGACGACGTGGACGAGCGGCTTGGTGGCTGCCGCCTCGGCGATGGCCGTTCGCGAATCGCCCGCCGGCTTCGTGGTTACCAACATACCTGGGTCTCCTGCCGGCGCAGATCCTGGGAGCTCCGGCACAGCAGCCATCGGGTTCTGCGTCGTCTCGACTTGAGTCATGTTGCGTGGATTCTGCCGATTGGCAGACTACTTGGATGTCGCATCCCTGGCTGTCGCGTTCGCGCCTCCTCCTGTCTGCCGTGGCGCTCTGTCTCCTGACCGCGTGCGGCGACGGCGCGGCGCGTTCCGGGCGGCTGCGGTTGGCCGTCGTGCCGAAGGGGACGGCGCATGACTTCTGGCAATCGGTTCACGCCGGCGCGAAGGCGGCCGCCGCCAAACTCGACGTCGACATCGACTGGGTAGGGCCGCAGCCGGAGGGTGATCGCGAGGCGCAGATCCGGCTCGTCGAGACGTTCGCCAATGGCAAGGTCCAGGGCATCCTGCTCGCGCCGGTCGACGCCCGGGCCTTGGCGGCGCCGGTGGCCGAGGCCAGGCGTGGTGGGGTGCCGACCGTCGTCTTCGACAGCGATCTCGACGGCGATGCCCACGTGTCGTTCATCGCGACCGACAACCACCACGGCGGTGAGCTCGCGGGCGAGAAGCTCGGGGAGTTGCTCGGCGGCAAGGGCAAGATCGTGATGTTGCGTTTCGCCGAGGGATCGGCGAGCACCGAGGCGCGCGAGGCCGGCTTCCTCGAGGTCATGAGCGCGAAGTTCCCGGCGATCGAGGTGCTGAGCGACAACCAGCATGCCCCGAGTCTCGACAAGGCCCGCACGACGTCCGATGCGTTGCTGATGGCACACCCGGAGGTGACCGGGGTCTTCTGTCCGAACGAGTCGACGACGCACGGCATGCTGTCGGCGTTGGCCGCGGTCGGCAAGGCCGGCGAGGTCAAATTCGTCGGCTTCGACGCCAGCCCGGAGCTGCTTGGCGGACTCGAGAAGGGGCAGATCCACGCGTTGGTCGTGCAGGATCCGGTCGCGATGGGGCGGCGCGGGGTCGAGCTGCTGACGGCACACCTGCGCGGCGAGTCGGTGCCGCGGATCGAACGGACGACGCTGGTCGTCGCCACGCCGGAGAATCATCGCGAACCGGCCGTGAGCGCGCTGCTGCGACCCGACCTCTCGATCCTGTCGAAGTGAAGATCCGCCGGTGAGCGCCATGCTCGAGATGCGCGGCATCGCGCTGCGCTACGGCCCGGTGGTGGCGCTCGATGGGGTCGACCTCAGCGTCGACGCGGGGCAGGTACATGCCCTGCTCGGCGAGAACGGGGCCGGCAAGAGCTCGTTGATGCAGGTCCTCGTCGGCGCCGTGCGTCCGGATGCCGGCGCGATGTACCTCGATGGACAGGATTACACGCCGCAAACGACGACCGGCGCACTCGAGCTGGGCATCGCGATGGTGTTCCAGGAGCTGCTCGTGCTGCCGCATCTCACCGTGGCCGAGAACCTGTGGCTCGGCCGCGAGCGCACGCGCGGCCTGTTCGTCGATCGTCGCGCCCGTCGTCTCGATGCCGAGCGCGTGCTGCTCCGGCTCGGTCGCGAGGACCTGGCGCCGGACGCCCGGGTCGGCGATCTGTCGCCGGGCGACCGCCAGATCGTCGAGATCGCGCGGGCCCTGCTCGCCGATGCGCGCATCCTGGTCCTCGACGAGCCGACGAGTTCGCTCGGTGCCGACGACGTCGAGCACCTGTTCGCGGTCATCGGCCAGCTGCGGGCGGAGGGGCTCGGCATCGTCTACATCAGCCACTCGCTCGAAGAGGTCCGCACCGTCTGCGATCACTGCACGGTGTTGCGCGATGGCCGCACCGTCAAGACCGGCCCGCTGCACGAACTCGACGACCAGGCGCTGGTCGCGCACATGGCCGGGCGTCCGCTCGACGAGGTGTTCCCGGCGCGGCAGCGGCGGGCCGCGGCGGTCGTGCTCGAGGTCGAGGACGTGCGCGGCGAGCCGCTGCCCCGGCACGCCTCGTTCGCGTTGCGCGGCGGCGAGATCGCGGGGATCGCCGGCCTGGCCGGCGCCGGTCGCAGCGAGCTGCTGCAGACGTTGTTCGGCACCCGCCGGCGCCGATCGGGTCAGGTGGCGTTGCACGGTGAGCCGCTGCCCGCCGATCCCGGGCGCTGCTGGCAGCTCGGGGTCGGTATGTTGGCCGAGGATCGCAAGAACGAGGGCCTGTCGGTGCGGCTGCCGATCGCGACCAACATGGTGTTACCTCGGGTCGACGCCCATGTGCGCGGCGGGATGCTGGTCTGGAGCTCGGTTCGCGACGCGGCCAGATCGCTCGGCGAACGCGTTCAGCTGCGATCGCGCGAGCCGATGCAGGCCGTCGGCGAGCTCAGCGGCGGCAATCAGCAGAAGGTCGCGATCGCCCGCCTGCTGCATGCCGAGTGCTCGGTGCTGCTGCTCGACGAGCCGACCCGCGGCATCGATGTCGGCAGTCGACACGAGGTCTATCGCTTGCTCGATCGGGCGGCGGCGGCAGGGGCCGCCGTGCTCGTCGTCAGCTCTCATCTGCCCGAGCTGCTCGGGCTCTGCGATCGCATCGCGGTGATGCACCGCGGCCAGCTCGGGTCGTTCCGTCACACCGAGGAGTGGACGCAGGAGTCGTTGTTGCGCGAGATGATGCTCGGAGTCGGTGCGGAGGCGAAGACGTGAACCTGCTCAGACGCATTCCGGCCGCGTGCGGGCCGCTGCTCGGTTTTCTGGCCGTCTTCCTCTGGTTCGCGGTGCGCAACCCGGACGACTTCCCGACCGCCGGCAACCTGCTCATGGTCGCCGTGCACACGGTCATCGTCGCGCTGGTCGCCCTCGGCATGACGTTCGTCGTCGTCTCGGGAGGCATCGACCTCTCGGTCGGTTCGGTCGTCGCGTTGTCCTCGGTGACGACGGCCGTGCTGCGTCAGGCCGGCTGGGACATCGCTCCGGCCGCCCTGGCCGGACTCGCCTCCGGCCTCGGCGTCGGGCTGCTCAACGGTCTGCTCGTCGTGCGCCTCGGCATCGGTCCGTTCCTCGTCACCCTCGGCACGATGGGGATCGCGCGCGGCCTGGCCAAGTGGTTCGCCGCCGAGCGCGTCGTCCAGGCCGATGCCGGCTGGCTGCCGGGATGGATGTCCAAGTACCCGGATCCGCCGTGGCTGGTGCTGGCGCCGGCCGTCTGGCTGATGCTGCTGCTGGCGCTCGGGCTCGGGGTGGTCCTGGCGCGGTCGCGCTTCGGCGTGCACTGCTACGCGGTCGGCAGCAACGAACAGAATGCCCGCCTCTGCGGTGTGTCCATCGGTGCGGTCAAGATGCGGATCTACGGGCTCGTCGGTCTGATGGCCGGGCTCGCCGGCGTGCTGCACTTCGCGCGGGTCAGGGTCGGCGATCCGATGGCCGGCAACGGGCTCGAGCTGCAGGTGATCGCCGCGGTCGTGCTCGGTGGCGGCAGCCTGGCCGGCGGTGAGGGTTCGGTCGCCGGTTCGTTGCTCGGCGCCCTCTGCATGGCACTCCTGGCCAACGGCTGCACCCTGGAGGGGTTGCCCAACTACGTGCAGGACATCCTCGTCGGCGCCATCATCATCCTCGCGGTCGCGCTCGATCGCTGGCGCCACCGGGCCTGAGTCGGCGCGGTCCTGGCGGTTTGAGTGGTCGGGCCGTATCGTCCTCGCCCCGAACCGTGGCACTTCCTCGCGTCAGCATCGTCGGCCGTCCGAACGTCGGCAAATCGAGCCTGCTCAACCGGCTCGTCGGCCGTCGCGTTGCCATCGTCGAGCCGACGGCCGGCGTCACCCGTGATCGCATCAGCGCGGTCACGACCTACGGCGATCGTCGCGTCGAGCTGATCGATACCGGCGGCCTCGGACTCGTCGACGAGGACCGGCTCAAGGAGCACGTCGAGGCGCAGATCGCGGTCGCGATCGAGACCTCGGATGTGATCCTGTTCGTGGTCGACGGCAAGGAGGGCCGCGTGCCGGCCGACGACCTGGTCGCGCAACGCCTGCGCAAGCTCGGCAAGAAGGTCATCCTCGTCGCCAACAAGATCGAGGGCTGGCACGAGGAGATGGAGGTGCACGTCTGGACCCGGATGGGGTTCGGCGTGCCGATGCCGGTCAGCGCCAAGGAGGGCTTCGGCTGCCACGAGCTGATGGATCGGGTCGCGGAAGAGCTGCCCGAGCGGCACGCGGACGAGGCCATCCAGGATCTCGAGGGTGACCCGCTACTGTTCGCGGTGGTCGGCAAGCGCAACTCGGGCAAGTCGACGTTGATCAACCGGCTGGCCGGCGAGGAACGGGTCATCGTCTCCGAGATCGCCGGCACGACGCGGGACGCGGTCGACGTCGTCTTCGAGATCGACGGCCAGAAGCTCATCGCCATCGACACGGCCGGGGTGCGCAAGAAGAAGAGCATCGAGCATGTCATCGAGCTGTTCGCGCACTCGCGCAGCAACGAGAGCATCCGCCGCGCCGCCGTCGTCGTTCACATGTTCGATGTCCGCGAACCGATCAGCCAGGTCGACAAGGGGCTGGCGGCGTACTGCGTCGAGCATCACAAGCCGGTGCTCCTGGTCGGCAACAAGATCGATCTGGCGCCTGAGGTCGATCTCGAGAAATGGGATCGCTACATCAAGCAGCAGCTGCCCGGACTCGATCATGCGCCGGTCTCGTTCCTGTCGGCCAAGGACGGCACCAATGTCCTCGACACGATCGAGCTGATGCACGAGCTGCGCGAGCAGACCCGGATCGAGATCGCCACGCCGAAGCTCAACGCGGTGCTGCAGGCGGCCCGCGAGCGGCTGATGCCGAAGGGCGGCGGCATCCCGAAGCTGTTCTACGGCACCCAGATCGGCAGGGAGCCGCTGTCGGTGCTGGTCTTCGTCAACGAGCCGAAGGTGTTCCGCGGCCAGTACGAGCGCTATCTGGCCCAGGTGCTGCGCGACGCCTTCGGCTGCACCGAGGTACCGGTGCGGATCGTGTTCAGAAAGCGCAGCAAGATCGTCCTCGGCGAGCAATGAGCACCGCCTGCCGGGGCCGGCTCGAGCCCGTGCTGTTCTTCGCCATTGCGCTCGCCGTCTACGTCGGGCTGGCGGCCGACTCGTTCTACAAGGTCGACGGCATCGATATCGTTCGCCTGCTGTATGAAGGCGGGGAACATCCGTGGCACGTCGGCTACCTGCCGGCACTGGCAGGCTTTCGCCGGCTGCTCGAACTCGTCTCGCTTTCGCCGACGCCGCTGCAGCTCGGCACCTGGTTCTCGGCCCTGGGCGGCGCGCTCGGGGTCGGCTTCGCCCGCGCCGGCATGGCCCGGCTCGGCATCGCAGCGGCCACGGCCAGGTTGGCCACGATCGCGTTCGCGCTGAGTCCTGGACTGCTGACCTTCGCGACGGTGGTCGAGTTCCACGGCCCGATGCTCGGCCCGCTCGGCCTCGCCTTCTGGTGGACGACGGTGCAGGTGAAGAACGCGTCGTGGTGGGGCATGGCGTTGCTGGGTGCGTTGTGCCACCTGCCGTTCCTGATCCACAGTCAGCAGCTGTTCCTGCCGGTCTGGCTCCTCGCGTTCTTCGTGGCGAAGCGCTCGCTGCGGCGACGGGACCTGATGCTCGCGGCGCTCGCCGGCTCGGTCCACGCCGCGTTGATCCTCGGCCTGCCGCAGCTGCTGCCCGACTGCTACGGCTACTGGGCCAAGCTCGGCGAGGGCTTCGCCACCGAGGCGTCGATCGGGCGGCCGCAGAGCCTCGACTACACGCCGCAGATCTTCCTGCAGGAATGGCTCGGGCCGCTGCTGCCGTTGTCGTTGTTCGCCTTCACTGCTCTGCTCGGCAGGAGCCTGCGCGCCGAGTTCGCGGCGTTCGCGCTCGGCTTCCTGCCTTACCTCTACCTGTCGGTGCGGCAGCTGGTCTTCGAGCCCGAGTTCGGCGCCTACATGCTGCCGATGGTGCTGCCGGCGGCGATGCTGACCGCGCAGCGGCTCGGCCCTCGCGTCCTGAGCTACGGCCTGCTCGCGCTCGGCATCTACCAATGGCTCGGCGGGCCGTTCGAGCACCTGCTGGTGCAGAAGAAGGGCGACGACTGGTTCGCGGTCGCGGTGCAGCAGGGTGCTGGCGAGGCCGAGCCCTTCGTGTTGGTCGGCAGCCATCGCGAACTCGGCAGCGCCTATGCCCGACTCGCGCCCGGCCGTTTCCTCTGGGTGCGCGCCACCGCCGCGATGCCGCGCGCCAAGGCCTCACGCGAGTACTTCGAAGGCGTCGGTCAGTTCCTCCGCCTGCAGCATCAGCAGGGCCGCGCGGTGCTCGTCACCAAGGGCGCCCTCGCATCCCTCGACGATCCGCGGGCGGCGATGTTGGCCGAGAAGGCGACGCTGACCGTGCCCGAGAACACCGAGATGGCCGGGCCGGTGTTCGCGACCTACCTGCGCACCGAGTTCGATCTCGTCGCGGCGGCACAGGGTGAGATCTGGCGGTTGGTACCGAAGCGATAGAGACGATGCTGCGGCCAGCAGGGTGTGGCAGGAGCTGGGCCGGCGATGCTAATCGCCGGTGCCTTCGCCAGTGCCCGTGCCTTCACCCGTGCCCTTACCCTCGCCTTTGCCTTCGCCCTGGCCTGGGGCTTGGCCCGGGGGCGTCCCCGGTGCCTGGCCAGCGCCAGCGCCTTCGCCCTCGACCTCCTTCTCGTCCTCGGACGGCAGCTTCATCGTGTCGATGAAGGCGCGGAACTCGGCGTCGAGCGTGTCCAGATCGATGCCGCGGAAGGCCTTGTTCGTCACGTCTTCGAGGTTGGTGTCGTTGCGCACGAGCTGGATGAACTTGGGGATCACCTTCTCGTACTTCTTGTTGCCCGAGTGCAACAGGAACTGACACAGCGCCCAGCCCTCCGCATAGCAGACGCTGCCGTTGGCGTAGAAGTCCTCCTTCGACTTCGTGATCAGTTCGGGCACCGGCACGTAACGCTTCTGGCGGACCGCCGCCTTGAGTACCATCAGTCGGCCGTTGTTCGAACCGCCGAGTTGGGCCGGGTCGGATCTGGTCGGCTTGGCGTGCGGTTTGGCGGTGTAGAAGTAATCCCCCATGCCTTCGTTGATCCACGATGGCAGCACGACCATCGAGACCACCAGCCACGAGAAGTACTGGTGCCAACCCTCGTGCGCGGCGCAGCCGAGGATGTCCATCTTCATCATGTCCTCGTATCGACTGAGGCGCTTCTGCAACGCCGCCTGCGGGCCGGTCACGGCGGCCTTGGAGACCTCCTCGTCGCTCCACTTGCCGGTGTCGTAGCAGACCATCTCGCGGGCGGTGCGGCTGTAGTAGGCGGCGGAACTCGGCGGCGAGCCGTAGCTGAGGTAGGCCTTGCGGTCCTCGAAGATCTTGATGACCTGTTGCTTGATGCCGCCCTTGTCGGGGCGGAACAGCTTGCGGTAGACGAGGTTCATCGCCTCCATGTGCTCGCCGAGGCGCTCGGCCTTCTCGAGACCGACCTGGGACTGGATCTGGTAGTTCTTGGTCAGGTGGACGACCCAGCCCTCCGGGATCTTGTTCTTCGCCCAGGGGCCGGTCGGGATGTCGCTACGTTGCGCTGCCACGCAACAAGCGAGAGTCAGTGCAGCCGTGGCGATTCGTGAGGCAAGTGACATCATGAGCGGTCTCGATCGTGGGGTTGCAGCATGGTCGCGGGCGCGGGCAAACGCAACCGGGGCAGCTCAGGTTGCAAGCAGGGTGGTTTTCTCGTTCCGAGCGCGGTGGCAAGGTCCGATGGCTGGGGCCAAGCATACGCGCCGATGGGGGGCAGTGTTGGAAATCGCCCTGACCTGGGGCTAGATACCGATGCTATAGTCCTCTGGTCACGCTCCGCGCCCAGCACCTCGAAGCCTCGTCGCAGCATGAAGGTCACCCTGATCCATCCGCCGGTCTACATCAACAAGAACGGCCTGACAGCCTTGCGGCCGAGCCTGCCGCTCGGATTGGCCTACATCGCTTCGGTGCTGCGCCAGGACAGGCACGACATCGAGTTGATCGACGCCCTGGGCGAAGCGCCCGAGCAGATGGTGCCGGATGGCGACATCTGGCGCCTCGGGCTGACGCCCGAGGAGATCATCGCCCGCATCGCCGACGACACCCAGGCCATCGGCTTGACGAGCATGTGGAGCTACAGCTGGCCGATCGTGCGCGAGCTGATCCAGAAGATCAAAGCGGCGCGGCCCGAGTTGCCGATCGTCTGTGGTGGCGAGCACTTCACCGCGGTGCCGGAGCTGTCGATGGCGCAGGCGCCGATCGACTACCTCGTGCTCGGCGAAGGCGAGGAGACGGCGGTGGCGTTGTTCCGAGCCATCGAGGGTGGGTTCGACCACTCCGTGATTCCCGGCATCGCGTTCCGTGGCGATGACGGGGTCGTGCAGAAGAACCCGCGCCGCGACCGCATCAAGAACGTCGACGAGATCCCGTGGCCGGCGTGGGAGTACTTCGACGTCGAGGCCTACTCGAGCAACCGTCTCGTCAGTGGCATCTACTACGGCAAGACGGTGCCGATCCTGGCGACGCGCGGCTGCCCGTACCAGTGCACCTACTGCAGCTCGCCGAACATGTGGACGACGCGCTGGTTCGCGCGCACGCCCAAGGAC
>JAGQRA010000975.1 GCA_020425885.1 Planctomycetota bacterium
CGCGGCCGGACTCGGTATCGAGCGTGATCCAATCGGCACGGGCCACAGGCGGCTGTTCGACCTCGTTGGTGATGCCGGTGAGGTTCTTGTGATCGAACGGGGGGTCCCACGACCCCTGCCACTGCGCGATCAGCGGTTCACAGAACAGAACAGAACAGAACAGAACAGCGCGCGGTGTCGTGCATCGAACTCCTCCTTTGTGGAGCGCGGATCGTAGTCGGCTGCGACAGCACGTCAAACCCCCGGGAACCAACTGGAACGGAGCGCCGCCTGACGCGGCCGGGGGCGCCGATCTCGTCAACTCTTGACAGGTCGGCCCCGCACGGGCCGCCAGATCGACCTCCCCGTACGCCCTTCCTCGGGTCATCAGCCAGCCTCGAAGCGCCGAACGCCGGCCGAGTGTGGGATCGCCATGCGGAGTGCACGCCACCGCGGCCTCGAGGGTTCCGTTCCCACGCACCACCCGGCACGATGCCGGCATGCCAGACCGGCCCGCCGCACCGCCGCCCGAACCCGAGTGGTACCGCGACGTGCCGCGCGGTCGCGTGCTCGCCTTCGCACCGCATCCCGATGACGAGATCGCCGGCCCGGGCGGCTGCCTCGCATTGCATCGACGCAACGGCGACCCGGTGCGCGTCGTCGTCGCCTCGACCGGCGAGGCCGGGGACCCCGAGGGTCGATTCGACCCCGCGACCTATGCCGCGCTGCGGCAACGCGAGTCGCGGCGAGGCCTGCTCGAACTCGGCATCGACGACGCCGTCTACTGGGGTCAGCCCGACAACTGCGTGCTCAACGAGACCGACTACGAGTTCGGCTTCCAGCTCGCCAGCGCGGCGATCACCGAATTCGCGCCGGACCTGATCTACCTGCCGTGGGAAGCCGAGGGGCACCCCGATCACCACGCCATGCACCTGGTCGTGCGCGAGGCGATGCGGCGCACGCGGTTTTGCGGGTTGGCGTTCGGCTACGAGGTCTGGAACGCGATGGTGCCCGACCTCGTCGTCGACATCAGCGCGGTCGCCGAGAACAAGCGGCGCGCCATCCGCGCCCACGAGAGCCAGCTCGCCTACGTCGACTTCGAGCACACCATCCTCGGCCTCAACGCCTACCGCTCGATGGTGCACGCGCGCGGTTCGGGCTACTGCGAAGGCCTGCGCCGGATCCGCCTCGACTGATCCGTCTCGATTGGCGCGAGCTACAGGAACAGCCGGTGCCGCTTGAAGCGCGCCTCGATCCCGGCATCGGCCTCGACCTCGCGCTGCTCGAAGCCGCCGCAGATCTCGCCGAGGCGGCGCTGCATCGCCGCCAGCCCACGGGTCAATGGCGCCTCCGGCTCGATCGCCACCAACGGCAGCTGACCGAGCCGATGCTGCGTCACGCTGGGATCGTCGAGGATCTCGCCGAGGTACTCGAGCCGGACGCCGACGTGCTGGCGCGCCACATCGGTCAGCTTGTTGAACGCCAGCTCGCCGCGACCCGGCACCGGGACGCGGTTGACGACGATCAGGAAGCGGGCGTTGTCGTCGAGCTGGGCCACGCACTTGATGACGGCGTAGGCATCGACGAGCGCGGCGATCTCCGGCTGCGTGACGAGCACGATCCAGTCGGCGCAGAGCATGGTCAGGATCGTCGCCGGCGAGATCCCGGCACCGAGGTCCAGCACCAGTATCTCCTCGCGCGCCGCCATCTCGCCTAGTTCGTGCGCGAAGGCGACCAGGTCCTTGTCCGACATGGCGGCCATGCGGCGCACACCCGAGGCGCCGGGCAACAGCCGCGGGCCGCACGGCGTGGTGCACACGGTCTGGTCGAGCGTCGCCTGGCCGTGCAGCAGCTGCTGCAGCGTCATCGTCGGCTTGACGCCGAGCAGGAGATGATCGCAGGCCAGACCGAAGTCGCAATCGACGATGCCGGTCCTGACGCCGGCGCGGTGGCTCAGCACCGCGAGCGAGGTGGCGAGGAAGGACTTGCCGGTTCCGCCCTTGCCGCTGCCGACCGCGATCGAGACGCCTTCGCGTCGCGATGCGACGTTGGGGCGAAGACCCTGTAGCAGGCGGCCGAGCAGACCCCGGCCACGGGGGCCCAAACCGCGGGCGCCCAAACCATGGTTGCCCGCCTCCACCTGCCGCCGGGGAGCTGTGACCATTTGTGATGCTCCTGATCGCGATCTGACCGGTATCGCGCCGGGCCAGTTTCGCCGATCGCAGCGACGAATGCGCGGCAATTCCCCGTTCGGCGTCACTTCGGCAACATCGCCGCGGCAGCTCACCTCGGCAGCAGCTCGCGCACGAACCGGATCGGCACGCCGTAGTTCGATCCATGAAACCCCTGCTGGATGGCGAAGTTGACCGCGATGACGACGCCGTGGTCGCCGAACACCGGGCCGCCCGAGCCGCCGTAGGTCGTCGCCGCGTCATAGGACAGCATCCGCTCCTCGACGTTGCTGACCAACCCTTGCGTGATCACGGGTTTGATCTGGTCGGCCGCGGCCAATGAATCGATGGCCTCCGTCATCGATGCCTGCCGTTGCCGCAAGGCCTCGACGAGTTGGTTGTCAGCACGCACGAGCAGGGCGGCCAGGCCGGTCGGGTAGCCGACGACGATGGCGCGCTGGTAGTCGGCCGGCACCGCGGCCTCGGCCCTGGGCGCTTCGAGCGGCAGCACCGGCACGCCGGCCATGGCCTCGGCCGCGACCTGGACGACGGCGACATCGAGCGCGTCGCTGCGCAGACGGATGCCGGCCGGCGGAACCTCGACCGGCCGGTGACCCGGGAAGGTGACGGTCAGCCGCCGGAACTCGGGGCGCGCGCCCTGCGCGAGCAGCGGCTGCAGGTCTTCCATCTCCTCCCACGGCACGACGACGTGTCGGTTGGTGACGATGTGCCCCTGCTCGGTGACGAGGAAGCCCGAGCCGGTGTACTCGCGCTCGAACGGCTCGGTGCCGTCGAGCGTGAACCAGCTGTCATCCGGCAGGCGAAGGCCGAAGATCCCGTGCACCAGACAGACGCCGCGGCTCCATTCCTGCTGGATCCGGCTCACCGATTCGCCGGCCTGGGACAACGTCGCCAGCACGCCGGTCTGCTGTTCCTGCTGCTGCCGGAGCTGTTCGAGTTCGGCGTGCGTCACCATGTCGGCCGTCCGCCTCTTCTCCTCCTCACTCGGTCGGCTGCCGAGCTTGCCGCCCAGCCAGCCGGCGAGGAAGGCGGCGAGGAGCACGCCGAGAGCGACGGCGACGACCGCCAGCGGGAACAGCACCTTGAGCCGCGGCGTGGCCTGCGTCAGCAGATCGCGGGTCAGCGCCCCCGTGGCAACGCCGCCGCCGCTGACACGGGCCACCGCGCGCGCATCGGCAAACATGCGTCGCACCGGCTTGCAGACGGCACCCATCGGCACGTAGACCCGGAAGCGCGCTCGCGGTCCGTCGACGCCGAACTCGATCTCGTCGTCGTCGGCCAGGATGACCTCCTTGATCTCGTGGCCGTTGACGAAGACCTGGCCGCCGGTCGCATGCAGATGGAACGAACACGCCTCCTGGACCCACTCGATCCGGGCGTGATCGGCCGCGACCTCGGCCGCCGGCAGGTAGGCGGTGCAGGTCGGCGCGGAGCCGATCGTGACCAGCGGCACGGCGTAGGTGACGGTGCGGCCCCGACTCGGACCGGAAAGGTGGAGCAGTTGCGCCCGCATTGGCGCACCATGGTGCCCATGCCGCCCGCAAATGCACGCGTCGTCATCGAGGTCGCCGTCGACTCGCTTGCCGGCGCCGTCGATGCCGCCGCGGCCGGCGCCGGCAGGATCGAGCTGTGCGCGAGCCTGCTCGAGGGCGGGATCACACCGAGCCTCGGCCTGCTGGGTGCGGTCGCGGCGGCGGTCTCGATTCCGGTGTTCGCCATGCTGCGACCGCGCGGCGGCGACTTCCTCTACGACGATGGCGAGTTCGAGGTGATGACCCGCGATGCCCGCCTGCTCCGCGACCACGGCGCCGCCGGCATCGTCACCGGCATCCTGACCGCTACCGGCGAACTCGATGCGAACCGGATGGCCCGGCTGCGCGAATGCTGCAGCCCGCTGCCGATGACCTGCCATCGCGCCTTCGACCTCTCGGTCGAGCCGCTGGCCGCGCTGGCCACGCTGAGCGGGCTCGGCTTCGAACGGGTCCTGACCTCGGGACAGGCGGCGTCCGCCGCGCTCGGTGCGCCGCTGATCGCGCAGCTGGTGCTGGCCGCCGGCGAGGCGGTCACCGTGATGGCGGGGGCCGGTGTGCGCGCCGACAACGCGGCCGAGATCGTCAGCAACACCGGTTGCCGTGAGATCCACCTGTCGGCGACGACCTGGCGGGACAGCGCGATGACGTTTCGCCGCGAGGGCGTGCCGATGGGAATCGCGGGACCGCCCGGCGAGTACGCGCTGCGCCGGACCGATGCCGAGATGATCTCGCGCGTCGTCGACGCGGTCAGGCCGCTGGACTGAAGCTGCGGGATCGGCCGCGGGATGAGGTGGCGGAAGTGCGGCCCGATTCGGGTCGCACTGCGCATACGCCCATTCACGGTGCTGGCGCAAGCTGAGGTCGAGGCCTCATGAACGACCACAACATCCGAGGCTCCCATCGAGGAGCGCATCCCGCGGACGATCTCGAACACGAGCACACGCTCATCCTGCGCGTCCTCGACGCGGCTGCGGCCGAGCTGACCCGCGTCGAGGCGGGTGCTCCCCTGCGCGATGGCTATTGGCACAAGTACGTCGACTTCCTCGGACGCTACGCCGACGAGTTCCATCACGGCAAGGAAGAGGTCGTGCTGTTCGCCGCGCTGCAGACGCAGGGCATGGTCGCCACCTCGGGACCGATCAGCCGGATGCGAAGCGAGCACGACGAGACCCGCGGCCTCAACGCCCGCCTGGCCGAGGCGCTCACCAGCGACGACACGGCGATGATCACCCACCTGGTCCTGCGGAGCATCGACAGCCTGCGCATGCATATCGCGTGGGAGAACGAGGTCCTGCTGCCGGTCGCCAGAGAGACGCTGGACATCCAGGTCTGGGACATGGTGCGACGCGGCTTCGACACCGCCCTCACGGCGATGGGACCCGGCTTCGCCGATCGCTATGTCGCGACCGCCGAAGAACTCTGCAGCGACAGCCCGCAGGCAAGCCCGGCCTAGCCCGGAACATGCCGGTTGCTATCGTCCCTCCATGAGCCAGGACCACCCGCTTCTCACCCGGATCGAACCGCTGCTGACCGCGGCCGACGGCCCCGCCTGGGCCCGGCTCCTGGCCGAGCTGCTGGCCCACTTCGACTGTGCGCTCGGCACCCTGCACCTGCTCGACGACGGCGACGGCCTGCTGCATCTCACCGCCGACACCGGCCTGCCGCCCGTGGTTCGCGACAAGGTGACCACCGTGCCGATCGGCAAGGGCATGGCGGGCATCGCCGCCGAGCGCCGGCAGCCCGTGCAGGTCTGCAACCTGCAGACCGACGCCAGCGGCGTCGTTCGACCCGGGGCCAAGGACACCAAGATGGAAGGGTCGATCGCGGTCCCCATCCTCGACGGCGACCGCGTGCGGGGCGTGCTCGGGGTCGCCAAGACGGTGGCCTACGACTTCACGGACGAGGAGACCGCGCTGCTGCTCGCGGTCGCCGCCCGCATCGCGCGCTTCAGGCCGTGAAGCCCTTGCGCGCCGGCTCTTCGAGCAGGGCGGTGGCAGCCTCGTCGTCGAACTTCATCGCCGCCGCGTCCCACATGAGACGCCTGCCCTTGGCGGCGCGGAACGCCGCCGTGGCCAGCAGCACGTGCTCGGTCAGGGGCGCGCCGTAGGCGAACGAACAGCTCGGCTGCGTCCGATCCCGGCAGCAGTCGATCCACTCCTTGTAGTGCCCGGGCGAGGCGGCGATCGACTTCGCCGGCGCCGTCCACGCCGCGGCCCGTGCCGCCGGCCCGACCTCGTGCTTGTCGTAGTTGCTGATGAGCCAACCGTCGTCGCCGATGAAGAGCACGCCGTTGGTCCACTTCTCGAGGCCGCGTTCGGCCAGGGCCGCCTGCGGCCGATCCGAACCGGCGTGCCAATGCAGCGACAGGGCCGGCTGCTGCCCGCGCGCGGCGAACTCGTAGCTGCAGCGCATCCCGCGTGGCGCGCACTCGGCATGCGGCTCGTCGCCATCGGCGACCAGCGCGACCGGGGCCGTGAGACCGAGCGCCCAGAACGCGAGATCGGTGTAGTGACACCCCATGTCCGCCGTCGTGCCGCCGCCGAACGCCCAGTAGCGCCGCCACGCCGCCGGATGGTAGCCCTCGCGGAACGGACGCGACGCGACCGGACCGAGCCAGAGGTCGTAGTCCAGCCGTTCGGGGACCTCGATCTCGGGCGGCAGCTCCTTGGCCGACCAGTCGGTGCCGTTGACGAAGACGTAGACCTCGCGCACGGCGCCGACCGCGCCGGCCGCGACCGCCTCGACGACACGGCGGAAGTTCTCGTTGGCGTGGATCTGGATCCCCATCTGGGTCACACAGCCCTGCAACGCCGCGGTCGTCATCAGCCGCCGCGCCTGCGCCACGGTGTGAGTCAGCGGTTTCTCGCAGTAGACATCGAGCCGCTGTTTGAGCGCCAACATCGCCGGCAGGTAGTGGCTGTGATCCGGCGTGCTGATCACGACGCCATCGAGTTCGGCGCAGGCTTCACGGTCGCAGAGGATCAGCCGATGGTCGGCGATGGTCCGCGCCGCGGGAAAGTCCTTGGCCGCAGCGGCCAGGTGCACGCTGTCGACATCGCACAGCACCCTGATGTCCTCGCCCTTGACCCCGTTGAGGTTGGCGCGGCCGCGGCCGCCGACGCCGATGACCAAGAGCCGCATCTTCTCGCCGGGCTTGCGCCGCGGACGGACCGCGGCAGACACTTCGCAGGCGGGCAGAGCGGAGATGCCGGCCATGGCGGCAGCGCCTCCGAGGAACGTTCGACGCGACGTGGTCATGATGCGACATCATGCCGGTCGGCCGTCGGGATGCGTCCGGAATTGCTCGCGCGATCGCGCGCCTTCTCGGATCATGTCCGGCAATGGAAACGAGCTTGCAGCGGCGTTATGCGCCGGACAACGCGTGCTTCGGCTGCGGCCCGAGCAATCCTGCCGGCCTGCGCCTGGAGAGCTTCGTGCAGGGCGACGAGGTCGTCTGCAGCTGGCAGCCGCAGCAGATGCACGAGGCATTCCCGGGCGTCCTCAACGGCGGCATCATCGGCGCCCTGCTCGACTGCCATTGCAACTGGACGGCCGCCTGGCACCTGATGAAAGCCAGCGGCGCCGAAGCGCCGCCGTGCACGGTGACGGCGGAGTACTCGATCAAGCTGCGCCGGCCGACGCCCACCGCTGCGCCGGTCCTGCTGCGCGCCAAGGTGGCGGAGTCGAGCGGCGACCGCGCGGTCATCACCGGCACGCTCGAGGCCGGCGGCCGCATCTGCGCCACCTGCGAAGGCGTGTTCGTCGCCGTCAAGGAAGGTCATCCCGCGTTCCATCGCTGGTAGTCCCGGCGCCACGTATCATCCCCGCGTGACCGAATCATCGCCCCCCGTCGCCGTCGAAGCGCCTTCGATCGAACGCATCCAGCGCGCCTGGCAGAACTTCGCCGGCGGCGTCCGCCAGACACCCGCCTGGCGGTGGCGCGGGCATCGCATCGACCGACTCGGCCCCGACGGCGCCGAGATCCAGCTCAAGCTCGAACTGCTGCAACACACCGGCACGTTCAAGCCGCGCGGCGTACTGACCGTGATGCGCGAGCTGTCGGCCGAGCAGCGCGGCAAGGGCGTCGTGGCCGTCAGCGCCGGCAACCACGGCATGGCGGTCGCCTACGGCGCGCGGACGTTCGACACCGTGGCCACGGTCGCGATGCCGAAGACCGCGAATCCGGCCCGGGTCGCGGCCTGCCGGGCGATGGGCGCCGAGGTCGTGTTGACCGACACCATCGCCGACGCCTTCGCCGCGGCCGAGCAGCTCGAACGCGACGGCCTCACGTTCGTGCATCCCTTCGAAGGTCCGCTGACCGCGCTCGGCAATGCCACGCTCGGGCTCGAGTTCCTGCGCCAGGTCGGCAACCTCGACTTCGTGCTGGTGGCGATCGGCGGCGGCGGGCTCGCCGCCGGCGTCGCCGCGGCGGTCAAACAGCTGCAGCCGCGTTGCCGGGTGATCGGCGTCGAACCCGAAGGCGCCGACAGCATGCATCGCAGCTTCGCGGCGAACGCGCCGCAGCAGATCGACCGGGTCACGACGATCGCCGACAGCCTCGGCTCGCCGCGGGCGATGCCGTACTCGTTCGGGCTGTGCCGGCGCTACGTCGACGAGGTGATGCTGGTGTCCGACGACGAGATCTGCCGCGCCATGGCGCTGCTGTTCGCCGACGCCAAGCTGGCCGTCGAGCCGGCCGGCGCCGCCACCACCGCGGCGCTGCTGCAATGCCGCGAGGAGCTCGCGGGCAAGAAGGTCGGCGTCATCGTCTGCGGCAGCAACGTCGACCCGGAGACCTTCGCCGGCTGCCTGCAGCGCGGCCGCGACGGCGTCATCTGACGGCGCCGGCGGAAGAGCACCCGCTGCTCTCACCGGCACTTCCAGCAGCATCCGGTCGACCGGCCACACCGCCATGTCAGACAGCCGCATGCCACAATCTCGTTTTCTCTTGGGAGCAGCGGGTGCTTTCGGAGTTTGGAGAGCGTGAATACCCGAACTCCTTGTCGTCCCGCCGTATTGCGAGCGCTCGTTGTCGCAGTCTGCCTGGCTGCTACCACGACCTCCGATCTGGCCGCACAGTTCTTCTCATATTCGGCGGTTGTCCTTCCCGCGGCGAACAACCCGATATCGAGTCTGATCAGCCCGTACAACACGGGGGCGGCGGTCGGCTACTTCGACGACGATGAGTATCTCGATTTTGCCGTCAATGCGCGCAACCAGAGCGAGACGTTCCTGTTCCTCAATCTGGGAGCTGCTGGCCCCGGCTTCGACGGGACCGCCGTGCCCGGTTTCGGTGGTAGCCGGATCTTCGCAGCGGATCTGAACGGGGACGGCTTCGACGATCTGCTGCAGATCACGGGTTCGACGATCAACTGGAAGCTCAACGACGGGACGGCATCGTTCCCCGGAACGCTGGGCGCTTTGGCGTTGACGAACACCGTCAACGGCCTCGCCGGAATCGACGTCGATGGCGACGGCTTCGAGGAAGTGATGGTGGCACGTCGCGTCGGTGGGTCCGGCGGCTACTACTTCCACGAGCTCTACCGCTGGGCCCCGGGCGGCACCGGCGGGGAAGGTGTACTCACGCCGGTGTGGAACAAGACGCCGGCGGACGGCACGGACCCTGACGGTCCATACCACGTGGCCGATCTCGACAACGACGGCATCCCCGACATCGTGTCGAACTGGAACGAGGTGCTGCTCAATGCCACGCCGCAGACGCCGGGAGCGACTCCGGCGTTCACCACGCCGACGACCACCGGCACCAACCGAAAGTCGGTGGCTGCCGGCGACCTCAACGGTGATGGGCTCGTTGACCTGGCGTTCGCTTATGAGAACACCTTCTCGGTCGAAGACGTCCGCACCTACCTCAGGGACTTCACGTGTTCGAGCGGGACGTTCAGCCTCGGCAGTCCGACCACCTGGTCCGCCGGCAACGCAACGGGTCAGGCCTACTGGGTCGATATGGGGGACCTCGACGGCGACGACTTCGCGGACGTGGTAGTCGGCTACCATTTCGGCACTTTCAAGGTCTCCGTCCTGCGCTCGAACGGCTCGGGCGAGCTCGTGGACGCACAGGATCTCATCACCGGGAGCGGCAATCAGGCCGCCTTCGCCGGCGCGATCGCGGACTTCGACAACGACGGCGACAACGACGTTCTCGCGTTCAACAACAGCGACGTGATCCTCCACGTCAACGAACTGACGTCCTCCGGCTTCGAGAAGATCACCGAGAAGCCGTTCGCGCCTCCGACCTTCCTCTGGGTCGACCAGCACTCCGGCAACGCGCTCGAGAACGGCAGCTACGGCGCGCCCTTCAAGTCGCTCAAGGCCGCCCTGCTGGCGGCCACACCGGGCACCGCGATCATGGTGCAGCCGGGACGCTACAACGCCTGCCTCGATCCTGCCGAGCAGTCCGTGCAGCCGCGCACGCTGTCGAACGTGCAGCTGATCGGCGTTGCCGGCTTCGAGAAGACGTTCCTCTACGGCATGCGATTCGAGTGTGACAGCGGTGCGCGCATCTCCGGCTTCACGATGCAGGCTGAAGGCGCTGCCGGTGAAGCGCTGATCCAGGCGAGCGACGCCACCATCATCGGCAATCGGCTGCTGTCCGGGTCGCCGATGCGGGCCATCTACGTGCCGCCGACCACACAGACGACCTACATCGGCAGCAACATCATCCACGACTTCCGCGTCGGGGTGTTGGTCGAGGGAGTGAACCAGATCTTCCATCCCTCGGCCCAGATCCATCACAACACGATCGTCGAATGCACCACCGGCATCGAGTTCACGAAAGCCGCGGCGATCACGATCCGCAGCAACATCGTCGTCGACGGCTCCTACGGCATCCTCCACTCCTGCTACCAAGGCGTGAACACCTTGACCACCCTCGACGTCGACTACAACTGGTCGGCCAACAACTCCGGCGGCAGTGGGGACTACAAGACGCTCGTGGCTCTGGGGAGCGCATGTACGGAACCGTTCCTGTTGACGCCCGGACCGAACGCGCTAAACGGTGCGTTCGCACAGCAGAGCAACTTCGTGGACCCGGCGGGAATGGACTACCACCTGCTGGCCACCAGCGCCGCGATCGGAGCAGCTGACCCGAACCGCTTCGCCGGGCTTGGCATCGACGTCGATGGTGACCCACGGCAGGCCTTCGATCTCGTCGGCGGCTCCGCCGCTACGTCCCTTGCGCCGGACGTCGGAGCCGACGAGATGACCTCCTCGGAGTTGTCGAGCGTGGTGACGCTGGCCGGTTGGGATCTGACGACGGAGGCCGGTATTCCGGGCGCCCTGGAGATCAAGGTGCTGTCGTGGCAGCCTTCCATCTTCGCCGTCCCGCAGCTGAGCAGCGTCCTGCTCGTCGACCCGTACCTACAGTTCGCCACCTTCCCGCTGAACCTCAGCAGCCCCGCGACCAACACCATGCCCCGTCTCCCCTGGATTCCGGTGGGGGCCCGGATCTACGCGCAGTCGTTCGTGATCGACTCGGCCGCCAATCGCTTCACGTTGACCAACCCGGTCGCATTGGCGTTCTACTGACCCGTTCGAGGCGGCAGCGGCACTAGCCGTTGTCGCTCGCAGCCAGCGCGGCGATCGCCTGATCCATCGCCGCCATGTACTCGCGGCAGAGGAACTGCACGTTCGGCTCGGTGCACATCGTGAAGTGATCGCCGGGGCACTTCACGGCGACGATGCCGCCGGTGATGAACGGCTTCCAGCCGAGCTCGTCGTCGAAGACATAGCGGGTCATGCCGATCGACTCCGTCGAGCGGAAGATCCAGGCCCGGCCGGGATAGGGCTGCACCCGATGCCGGTTGAAGGCGCGCTCGAACGCGAACTGCACGTCCTCGCCGCGCAGCGCCTGCGGCATGACGCCGCCATGGTCGCGGGCCTGCTCGGTGCGCCGCGCCGAGGCACGGCGATCGAACTTCATGCGCAGGATGCGGAACGGATACATCGGGCCGCGCCGCAGCAGGCGCCCGAGGTGGATCACCGCACGCTCAAGCTTGCTGCGCTGGCGCATCTGCGGGCACCAGGTGTCGATCATGCCGAGGAAGCCGATGCGTTCGCCGACGGCCAGCAGCTGCTGCGCCATCTCGTAGGCGACGAGGCCACCGCCGCTGTAGCCGCCGAGGAAGTACGGGCCGTGCGGCTGGACCTCGCGCAGCTCGGCGAGGTAGGACCGCGCCATCTCGTCGATGCTGTCGTGCGGCTGCTGCTTGCCGTCGACGCCCCTCGCCTGCAGCCCGTAGACCGGTTGGTCGACGCCGAAGTAGTGCGACAGATCGCGGAAGCCGAGCACGTTGCCGCCAGCACCATGGACCAGGAACAGCTTCGGCCGCGTGCCCTCGACCTGGATCGGCACGACGTGCTGCCCCTTCTTGGCGGCGACCGAACGCACCGGCTCGGTGCCGGGCTCGGGCAAGCCGAGCTCGGCGCGGACGACGACGGCCAGCTTGCGCACGGTGCCGGCGGTCAGCAGGTTGGCCAGCTCGAGGTCGAGGCCGAAGTCCTTGTGGATGCGCGCGAACAGCCGCACGGCGAGCAGCGAGTGACCACCGAGCTCGAAGAAGTCCTGATCGAGACCGGTGTCCTCGACGCCGAGCAGGTCGTGATAACTCGCGCACAGTTTGACCTCGACCTCGTCGCGCGGCCCGTCCCCTGCTGTCGCGGCAGCGTGATCGTCGGCCCCGGTCGACGCGGCCTTCGGCTTCTCCGGCGGCAGCATCAGCCAGCGCGCGACCCGCTGCACGTCCATCGACGAGACGACGACCTGCGTCGACTCGGTGGCGAGGGCGCGCTCGAGACCCTGCATGCCTTCGGGCCCGGTGATGCCGCGCGGCAGGATCGCCGCGATCCGCGGCGCCGGTCGGTCGATGACCTCGGCCGGCGCCCGGCGTTGCCTGGTGCCGCCCGATCCGACCACCGGCTTGTCACCGGCGCCGAACTCACCGCGAACGCCGATCAGCGATAACCCGCGCAGCTCGACGATGGCGATGCCGTCGGGCGAACAGACGCTGACGTCGAGCGTCGCCAGCCGCGTGTTGGTGTCGAAGCTGCGCAGGACGACGCGGCTCATGACCCGCCGCGGCAGCCGACCGGAGACGACGACCTCATCGCAGCCAGCCGGCACGAACAACGCATCCGGGACCTGCTGCGACAACAGCCGGATGCCGCAGCCGAACGCCATGTCGAGCACGGCCGGGTGCAGCGCGTGGTCGTCGAGATCGGCCGTGAACTCGGGCGGCAGGGACAGTTCGCCGAGCACGACACCATCGCCGAGCGCCACCGCCTCGATGCACTGCCAGCGCGGGCCGAAATCGACGAGCGCGGCCTGCTCGACCGCGATCGCGGCCGGCTGCTGCGCGTCACGGCGCCAGGCCGCGAGGTCGACCAGGCCGTCGTAGCCGCCGCCCGCCTTGGCCCTGGCCCGCGCATGCGTAGTTCGCGAATACAGGTCGGCATCGCCCGGCGCCGCGCTCTGCACGCGCACGGTGAAGCCGTGCGGCGCCTTGCGCACGACGACCTGGACATCGCGCGCGTTGCCCTTCGAGAACGCGAGCGGCGACAGGAACTCGACGTTGTCGAGCGTGACCGCGACGCAGCCGGCGACGGCGCGCAACGCCGTGACCATGAGCTCGAGATGACCGGTCCCGGGCATCACGCAATCACCGCCGCGGATGCGGTGCTCGGCCAGCTGCCAATCCGTGACCGGCGTCCATTCGCGCACGAACTCGATCTCCGGCGCGCGCTCGCGGCGTTCGCCGAGCCAGCGCGGCGCCGGCGCGCAGCTCGCGTCGGATGTTGCGGCCAGCATGCCGACGTCCTGCCAGACACCCCAGTCGACCGATAGCGATCGCCCGGGCCGCAGCTGGGCGCGCCAGCCCGCGAACGCATCGAGCGCGGCGTTGGCCGCGGCGTAGTCGCATTGGCCGGGGATCGCCGCCAGGCCGCTGGTCGAGCCGAAGACGACGAACAGATCGAGCGCGCGATCCGCGGTGAGCTCGTCGAGGACGAGCGCGCCGCCGATCTTGCCCGCCAGCATGCGCTCGCAGCGCTCGGCGGTGCGCATCTGGATCAGGCCGTCGTCGAGGACACCGGCCGCGTGCACGATGCCGTGCAGGCCACCGAACCGGGCATCGACGGCCTGCAGCACGCGCCGCATCGCCGCCTTGTCGGCGACATCCGCGGCCAGGACCTCGACCTCGGCGCCGCGTTGTTCGAGGGCCCGGATCTGCTGGATCAACCGCGCCGTGCGATCGCCGCGCCGCAGCTCGAGCCAGCGATCCCAGAGCTCGCGCGGCGGCAGGCCACGGCGGGACACCAGCGCGAGCCTGGCCCGAACCTGCGTCGCCAGGTGATCGGCAAGCACCAGACCGATGCCGCCGAGCCCGCCGGTGACGAGGTAGACGCCGTTCTGCCGCCACGGCGACGGCGGCGGCGAAGACGGCTCCTCTTCGGCCTCGCCGGCGACGATCTCCTGCACGTGCCGCGCACCGCCGCGCCAGGCCACCTGCATCGCGCTCTCGGCCGTCTCGACCTCGCGCCGCAGCAGCTCGACGGCGACGGCGTCGAGCACCGGCTCCTCGAGATCGACGCAGCGGATCGTGACGCCTTCGTATTCGACCGCGGCGACGCGCAGGAACGCGGCGGCGGCGGCCTGTCCCGGTGCCCGCATCGCCTCGCGGCCGACCCTGGCCGCGCCGCTCGTGACCGCCAGCACGCGCAATCCGGTCGTCAGATCGGCGCGGCCGAGCGCCTGCCACATAGCCAATAGCGCCCCGACGAGGTACACGGCATCGCCGTGCTCGAGCGGCAGCGCGAACAGCACGCGCTGCACGGCTCCGACCTCGTCGATCGCGGCCGTCAACGCGCGGCCCCATGCTTCGGTGTCCGCCACCGGCAGTCGCCAGGTCGCACCCGTTCGCGACTCCGATGCGGCGGGTTCGACGATGGCGGCGCGGCCACCCGAGGCAGAGACCGCGGCGACGAACTCGCGCAGACCGTCGCCGCTGCCGACGCACAGCCAATTCGCCTTCGCCTCGATGCGCGCCGACTCCGGCAGGACCTTGCCGCGGAACGCCAGCAAGCGCACCCAGTCCGCCTCCGGCAATCGGGTCGGCGGCGCCAGATCGGCCTCACCGCGCAGCACGCCTTCGTGGACGACGGGCGCGCCCGGCTCGATCCAATGGCGCTGCCGCTGGAAGGCATAGGTCGGCAGCGGCACCCGTCGCCGCGCCGTGCCGCCGTGGAACGCCTGCCAGTCGATCGGCACGCCGAGCTGCCAGAGCCGACCGACGGCATCGAGCAGGAACTCATCGGCCGCGCGCGTGTCCTTGGCGTGCGGCACGGTGACGAGACAAGGACTGCCCTTGGCCCGCTCGTGCATCCGCACCAGGCTGCTGAGCGCCTTGCCCGGCCCGACCTCGACGAAGACGCGGTCGCCACCGGCCAGCAGCGTCGCGATGCCGTCCTGGAAACGCACCGTGCGCCGCAGGTGCTCGACCCAGTACTCCGGATCGACGACGCGGTCGGGATCGGCCCAATCGCCGGTCACGTTCGAGATCCACGGCCTCTGCGGCCGCGACAGCGCCATGCCCTCGAGGCCGGCCCGGAATCGATCGAGCAGCGGGTCGAGCATGTGTGAGTGCGCGGCGACGCCGATGCGCAGCCGCTGATACTCGATGCCACGCTGCTGCAGCTCGACCTCGGCGCGCTCGATCGCCGCGACGCTGCCGGCGACGGCGCTGAGTTGCGGCGCGTTCGCCGCGGCCAGCGACAGCTCGCCGTGGGTCAGCGATTGCGCCTGCTCGGGCGCCATCGACACCGTCAGCACGGCGCCACCGGTGGCCTCCTCGAGCAGCTCGCCGCGCAGCGCCAGCGCCTGCAGCACCTGCGCGAGCGTGAACGTGCCGCCGATGGTCCCGGCGACGTACTCGCCGAGGCTGTGACCGATCATCGCATCGGGCTCGACGCCGAACGCCATCAGCGTGCGGGCCAGCGAGTACTCGACGAGGAACAGCGTCGGCAGGATCAGCCCCGGCCGCTCCATGCGCTCGCCGTGCTCGGGCGTCGCGAGTTCGCCGAACAGCAGTGCCTCGACCTCGCCGGCGAGCTCCGCCGTCATCGCGGCGAGGCAGGCATCGGCGTGCTCGCGGAACAACGGCTCGTGTTCGTAGAGCTCGCGCGCCATGCCGGGATACTGCGCGCCGCCGCCGGCGAACAGGAACACGACCGACGGCGCGCGATCGGGCGCGGATCGGATGCCGGCCTTGAAGTCGGCGGCCTGCAGCGCCGTCGCCACCGCATCGCCGCCGGCGCCAACGGCGAACGCCCGGCGGGCGAAGGCGCGGCGGCCGTGTTGCGCGGTCCAGGCCACATCGGGCAGATCGGCCGCGGCGACCGCGCGCAGATGCTTGGCCAGCTGCCGGGCGTTGCCGAGCACGGCCTCGTCGACCTTGCCGCTGACCGGGATCAGGTGGCAGCGGCGCGGATACGGCACGGCCGCGGCCTGGGCCTGTTCGACCGCTTCCCTGAGGATGACGTGGGCGTTGGTGCCGCCGACGCCGAGCGAGCTGATGCCGGCGATGCGCTCGACGTGCGGCAGCCGCGGCCATTCCAGCGCCTCGCCGGCGACGTAGAACGGGCTCTTGTCGAAGTCGATCAACGGATTCGGGCTGCGGTAGTGCAGGCTCTGCGGGATCTCGCCGTGCTGCATCGCCAGCACCGCCTTCATGAACCCGGCGATGCCGGCCGCGGTGTCGAGGTGGCCGATGTTGGGCTTGCACGAGCCGATCGCGCAGTAGCCCGTCCTGTCGGTCGTGACCCGGAAGGCCTGGGTCAGCGCCTCGATCTCGATCGGATCGCCGACGCTGGTGCCGGTGCCGTGGGCCTCGACGTACTGCACCTGATCGGCCGGGATGTCGGCCAGCGCCAACGCCTCGGCCACGACCTCGGCGTAGCCGTCGACGCTCGGTGCCAGAAAGCTCACCTTGCGGGCGCCGTCGTTGTTGACGGCCGAGCCGGCGATGATGGCGTGGATGTGATCGCCGTCGGCGATCGCGTCGGCGAGGCGCCGCAGCAGCACGACGCCGGCGCCGCTGCCGAAGATCGTGCCCCGGCTGTCCTTGTCGAACGCGCGGCAGTTGCCGTCCGGCGACAGCACCTCACCTTCCTTCCACTGGTAGCCGCGATCCTGCGGCACCAGGATCGTCACGCCGCCGGCCAGCGCCATCTCGCATTCGCCGGCGAGCAGGCTCTGCGCCGCCTGATGGATCGCGACCAGCGACGTCGAGCACGCGGTCAGCACGTTGACGCTCGGCCCGCGCAGATCGAACTGATAGCTGGTGCGGGTGGCGAGGAAGTCCTTGTCGTTGCCGGTGTGACGGATCAGGAACATGCCGATCCGCTGCACCAGGTCCGGGTTGCTGAGGATGTTGTGCAGCAGGTACGTGTCCATGCCGCAACCGGCGAAGACGCCGACGCGACCGTCGAACCGATCGGGGACGTGGCCCGCGTTCTCGAACGCCTCCCAGCAGACCTCGAGCCAGACGCGATGCTGCGGGTCGAACACGGCGGCATCGCGCGGCGACATGCCGAAGAAGCCGGCGTCGAACTTGTCGATGTCGGCGAGCAACATCGCCTTCTTCACGTACTCGGGGTCGGCCACCATGTCCGGCGGCACCCCGGCCGCGAGCAGGTGCTCGTCCGACAGCTCGACGAGGGCATCGCGGCCCTCGCGCAACATGCGCCAGAACTCCTGCACGCTCGGCGCGCCGGGCAACCGGCAGGCCATGCCGACGACGGCGATGTCGGTCTCAGCCATGTCCAATCGCGGTAGCCATGAGGTCCCTGGACGGTTCTATCGGTCCGCGGGCCGCAGCGTAGCCCATGGTGGCGGAGAATGCGATGCCACTGGCGCGACGGCCACGCGTTGCTATTCGCCGCAAGCGGAGATCGCCGGTACCACGGCGTCTTCGCGCCGCAGCTCGCGCACCACGCCGCCGTCGTGTTCGTCGGCGAAGACCTCGGCGATCGCCGACTCGAGCGCCGGGTAATCGCGACAGCCGACGAAGCGATCGCGCGCCCAGACCGGATCACGGTGATACTGCGCGTACTTGATGACGTGCATGCGGACCGGACCGAACGCCCGCCGCTCGCCGCCGTAGATCGCCACCGCCACCTCTTGATGACGCCGGATGGCGGCGCGTTGCTCGGCACAGGTCGGACGTAGCGGCGTGCCGCCGGCGAGCAACGCGGCGACCTGTCGGAAGACGAACGGGTTGCCGATGCAGCCGCGCGCGATCGTGACGCCGTCGACGCCGGTCTGCCGCAGCATGTCGAGGACGTGAAACGGCGAAAACAGATCGCCGCTGCCGAGCACCGGCAGCGCACCGACGTGCCGCTTGACCCGCGCCAGGAACTGCCAGCTACTGGGCCCGACGTACTTCTGTCGCACGGTGCGCGGATGCACGGTCACGGCAGCGATGCCGCGCGCCATCGCGCCGTCCAGGATCGTGAAGAAGGCGCGTTCGGCCTCGGGCGAATCGTCGTAGCCGCGGCGCATCTTGACCGTCACCGGCGCCTCGCCGCCGACCCCCTCGAGCACGGCGTCGACGATGCCGAGCGCGGTCTCGGGATCCTGCAGCAGCCAGCCGCCGCGGCGCCGGCCGAGCACGCGGTTGACCGGGCAGCCGAAGTTGATGTCGACGACATCGAAGCCGGCCCGGACCAGCTCGCGCGCCGCGGCGCCGAACGTGTCAGGCTGCGATCCCATCAGCTGCCCGCCGACCGGATGATCGTGCTCCGGCAGGCTCAGGATGCGCCGCTGCAGCTTGCCCTTCTGCAGCACCTGCGAATCGAGCACGACCTCGTGGATCGCGAACGGCGCGCCGTGCTCGCGCGCCACGGTGCGCATGGCGAGGTCGGAGTAGCCGCTCAACGCCGCCTGCACCGCGGGCCCGGCGATGGGCACGTTGCCGATCGTGAGCGGTGGTGGGATGAACGGGGCTGGCGGCATGCGCGCAGCATGCCGCCGGGCTATCGGGTCCGCTACCCGGTGACGTCGACCAGCGTCCCCTTGCCCGGCTCAGGCGCACCCTGCGGCGGCGACGGCACACTCGACCCCGCCGACCGCGCCGGCGCCGACCCTTGCGGGTTGCTGCCCTGGATCATCTCGACCATGGCGGCGCCGGCGATCTGCTGCTGCTGCAGGATCTGCGCCAGCACGGCGATGTTCATGTTGCGCACGGCGAGACCGCCGATCGCCTGGTTGCTGAACACCCCACCCGAACTCATGCCGTCGCATCGACGCGGCGATCACGATGGCTGCAGGGCCGACCGCTGCCGGCCTTGGCACCGGCGCCTCGATATGCTCGCCGCACCATGCCGAGCACGACGATCACCCTGCGGCCGCCGCACCCCTTCGAGTTGCGGCTGTGCCTGTTCGGGCATGGCTGGATCGATCTCGCGCCGCACGACTACGACGAATCGCGACAGAGCTTCTCGACCGCGCTGCGACTCGGCAGTCACGTCGTCGATGCCGAACTGCGACCGGCCGCACGCGGCAGCCTCGAGCTGCGACTCGTGAGCCGGCGCAAGCTGGGAGCACGCGCCCTCGACGAAGCGCGGC
>JAGQRA010000122.1 GCA_020425885.1 Planctomycetota bacterium
CGATGGCGATCCAGCTGATCATCAACAAGGAGCTCGGGCTGGCCAGGAACGAGAACCCGCTGCAGGGCGCGTTCATCATCGACGAGCTGACCGACCTCGTCGAGGAGGCGGTCTACGCCGAGTTCGAGCGGCTGTCCGAGCGCGGCGGCGTGCTCGGCGCGATGGAGACGATGTACCAGCGCTCCAAGATCCAGGACGAATCGCTCTACTACGAGACGCTGAAGTCGTCGGGCGAGATGCCGATCATCGGCGTCAACACCTTCCTCGGCAAAGACGGCTCGCCGATCCAGGTCGTGCGCGAGGTCATGCGCAGCACCGACGGCGAGAAACAGGCGCAGATCGACGGCCTGAGCGGGTTCCATGCCGCCAACGCGGCGACGTCGGCAGCGGCGCTCGAGGCGCTGCAGCGGCAGGCGCTGCACGACGGCAATGTGTTCGCGAGCCTGATGGACGCGGCCAAGACGTGCTCGCTCGGCCAGATGTCGGGCGCGTTGTACGAGGTCGGCGGGCAGTACCGACGCAACATGTGAGACGCCCGTGTGAGGCAGCTCGTCGCCGGCGCCATCACCGAGCCAGCGGGAACCGGTGTCTCCGACCCGACCGACGGTGCCCGATGGCATTCGCGGCGAGGCGTGACCCGGCGATCGGGCGATCAATCGAGGTGCATGGCTTCGAGATCGACGGTCTCGGTGAAGACCACGCCGGTACCATCCTGCTCGGTGTAGGTCGCCGCCCCCGCGATCACGGCATCCCCCGTCGCGTCCAAGGTGAGGGAGTAGCTGAAGGTCTTCGTGCCCGATGAGCCGTCCGAGGTGCCGGAGAACCAGAACCGCAGCCGGGTCGTGGTGGTTTCGTTGCCGTAGGCCACGATCTGACCACCGGTCACCGCGGCGAGGGACTCCTGGTCCGTGTACCGGATGCCACCCGAATCTCCCGAGGTGATCCCCACCAAACCGAATGATGTCGGGCTGACGTTGGCGATCTCGAGGATGTCGTCACAGTCGATGACGATCGGCGAGGTCGACGTGCTCTCGACCAGCCGGCGACGACATGAGGTCACCACCCAACGTCCGGTGGCGTTGACCTTGACCTCGGGAGGCCTGATGGGTTGCGAAGCCGCTGACTTGCCGCAAGAACTCGAGGCGAGCAAGAGGAGGAACGGAATGGGCAGGCTCAGTCGCATCTCACGCATCTCGTACCATGTACCGGAGGTGGCGTTCGGCGTGCGGCACAGGGCCAATGGGGCAACGAGAGCATAGCGCCATCATCGCCGCGACGGCCTCAATGCCCGGGCCGGACGCACCCCGAGGCCCGGGCCGCGCGAATCGGCCGGCGCAGAATTGCGGAAGGTCAACCGCGACTCGATGGCCAGATCGGTATGGCAGCCACCACGGACCACGTGATCGACGAGGTTGCTGCTGCCGGATCCGTAGATCCGGGTGTAGGCATCGAAGCACCACTCGCTGACGTTGCCGTGGACATCGTGGAGTCCGAACCTCTGCGCCGAATAGGAACCGACCGGGGCCGGGATCAGGAAGCGGTCATCCCATGCCTCGAACGGGCCGTAACCCTGCGCGTGAAGGTCGGCGAGGTTGCCGAAGGTGGCCAGGAGCCGTGGATCGTCTCCGCAGGCCCAGCGACCGTCGATGCCGGCGCGAGCCGCGAATTCCCACTCGGCCTCGGTCGGCAACCGCAGCCCCATGTTGGTCAGACTGACATCGCATTCGGTCCATGAGACGCTCTCGACGGGCAGCTCGGGCGTGCCCTCGTAGTAGCTCGGATCGATGTCGAACATCCGTTGCCATTGACCGCGGGTGGCTTCGAAACGCGACAGGAAGAACGGCTGCACGGTGACTTCGTGCGGCGGCTCCTCGTCGCCATTGGCATCCTCATCGTGATTCGGCGCCGCCGGTTCACCGCTCTGCGCCCCCATCGTGAAAGTGCCGCCGGGGATCAGGACGAAGACGATGCCGGTGGCACCGTCCATCCCGACGCTGCCGTCCGGCGCGATCGTCGGGATCGGCAGCGTCGCCGGATCACGTGATGCCTCGCACGCACTGCGCAGGTGGTAGAACTCGAAGCAGCCGGTGACCGGGTTGACGCCGATCGGAACGAGACCGAACACGTCCTCGTCGCGCAGCTCGATGTCCTGACCCGCATACGTCGCGCTGGCCCGGATCTGCCGGCGAACGTCATCCCATCCGACCCGCGCGTTCGGATGGTCGCGTGTGAGTCGCGCGATGTTGCTCGCCCAGGCCGACCTTCGGCGCACGCCGGCGACGAGTTCGGCCTCGAACCGATGCAGGCTGCTCAGCAGATCGACCAGGGCATCATGCAGGAACTCGTCCGCGCCGGCCGAGGACGGGAATCGCCAACGCCGGTGACCGCGGAGCTCGGTGTCCAGGGCCGCCGCTGCCGCGGCGCTCTCCTCGAGGATCGCCGTCGCCCGGTTCACGGCGTCATCGATGGCGCCACAGTTGGCCTCGAACTCGCCTCTCGCGGCGGCCGGTGCGGCCGCGAGAGCCGCCGCGGAACAACGCCTGGCCTCCTCATCCAAACCGTTAGCCAACAGCGCCCAGGCCAGGGTATCCAGGTGGCCGCTACGGTCTTCGGCTTCGTTCGCGCGCAGAACCGCCATGCGCGCGTAGGCCAGCCCGAGCACTTCTTCGCCCCACACCGTTCGCTCGTCGCCCTTGGGCGCCACTCGATCCCAGGCCAGGATGTTCAGGACCGACGGGTCGAGCGCCTGCACTTCCGGGGGCAACTGCGGCTCGATCAACTTGGCCTCCCCGGTGCGGATCGACTGCGAATGGCGCAGCGAAGCCAACCGGCACTTCGCCGCCAGCAGCTCGCCGTAGCGAGGATGCGACTCCAGGTCTCGCCGTAGCTCCTCTTCCGTCGGGCCCCGCGCATTCCGCCGCAGCTGCGCGATCGTGGTGTCGATCTCTGCGCCCCTGGCGAGAAGGTGCCGGGCCTCGTCGAGCCACGCCTCCATGGCAGGGAGCCGATCAGGCCACGCGGGATACAACCGCTGCTCGCCCTCGACGAGTCGGTCGTGTCTCACCACTCCCGAAAGCTCTTCGAACTGGCGGACCTTGTCCGCGAACTGCGCCCTCGCCGCAGCCTCCGAGGTCGCCAGCTCGATGTTGACCCGGGCACGCTCGTTCGCCAGCTGCAGGTTGTCGCGCGCTGCCAGCCAGTAGCCGATCGCGATGATCGCGCCGGCGATCGCCGTGACGAACACGGCGGCCGCCGCCAGCACCTGGCCGCGATAGCGGTGCAGGATCTTCTTCAGTCTGTAGCCGGCGCTCGGCGGACCGGCCTCCAGCGGCTCGTGATCGAGGTAGCGTTGCAGGTCCGAAGCCAGCGCATTGGCCGTGTCGTAGCGCCGGTTACGGTCCTTCTCGAGGGCCTTCAGCACGACCCAGTCGAGATCGGTCTTCAGCGCCCTCTGCAGCGCGCCGGCACTGAGCCGGCAGGCGCTGGCGATCGCCGTCGACGACTTCGTCGTGGTCGACAGGCGCGTGCTGGGCCTGGGTGGGTCGACCTCGCGCAGTATGCGTTGCATCTCGGCGAGGCCGACATCGCGCAGCTCGTCGCCCCTGAACGGCAGCTCGCCGACCAGCACCTTGTAGAGCATCACACCGAGCGAGTAGATGTCGGCGCGCGTGTCGATGTCCTGGTTGTTCGGATCGGCCTGCTCGGGAGCCATGTACTCGGGTGTGCCCACCACCCGTCCGGCCTCGGTGAACAGCGTCGCATCGATCAATCGCTGCCCCATCGCCTTGGCCAGGCCGAAGTCGATGATCTTGATCTGCAGGCGGCCACCATCGTTGCTGACCAACACATTGGCGGGCTTGAGGTCGCGGTGCACGACCCCCTTCTGATGCGCGTGCTGAACGGCGGCGCAGACCTGCTGCATCAACAGCAACCGACTCTCGAGCGACAGCCGTTGCTGTTCGCAGAACAGGTCGAGAGGAACGCCCTTGACCAGCTCCATCACGAAGTACGGCTGGCCGCTCTCGGACGTGCCGCAATCGAAGACCCTGGCGATGCCCTCGTGATCCATCAGGGCCAGGGCCTGCCGTTCCTGCGCGAAACGCAGCACGACCTCCTCGCTGTCCATGCCGAGCTTGATCAGCTTCAGCGCGACCGTCCGCCGCACGGGCTCACGCTGTTCGGCCTTGAAGACCCTCCCCATGCCGCCCCGGCCGAGTTCCTCGAGGATGCGGTAGGGGCCGATTCGATCCGGCACGGGCAACGGCGATGACACCCTGCGGGCCTCGGCCAGCAGCCGCAGCAGCTTCGATTCGAGCCCCGGATCACCGGCGGTCCGTTCACGCACGAACGCCTCGCGCTCGGGCTGCGGCAGCGTCAGGGTCTCGTCGACCAGTTCTCGCAGGCGACGGCTCCGAGAGTCGCTGTCCTGGTCCTTCTCACGATCGCTCGTCATGGCGCATTCGGGATGGCATTGCCGCGGACGGGCACAGCCTACCGAGCGGGTGTGGCACCACAAAGCGAGAGGAACCGACCTCGACGGTCCCGACCCGCATCGGGCCGGGTCAGCTGGCGGTGCACGAGTCGCAGCCGGGACCGCAGAGCCGCGCCTCGATCGCCTTCGACGCCGGCGTGATCGACAGGCCGCCGAGCGCGGTGCAACGCAGCTCGCGCGCCATGTCGGCGCTGATCTGTCGGTGGGCATCGAGCACCTCGTCGAGCGGCACGAGGTGGTCGTAGCCGGCGAGGGCGATGTTGGCGCAGGCCAGCGCGTTGGCGGCGCCGGCGATGTTGCGGCCGAGGCAGGGCGCCTCGACGCGGTTGGCGATCGGATCGCACACCAGCCCGAGCACGTTCTGCAGGGCATGGCTGGCGGCCGACAGGCCCCGGGCCGCGTCGCCGCCCGCGAGTTCGACCAGCGCCGCCGCCGCCATCGCGGCGCCGGCGCCGGTCTCGGCCTGGCAGCCGCCGACCTCGGCGGCGAAGCTCGATCGGGTAGTGACGAAGACGCCGATCAGCCCGGCGGCGAGCATCGCCCGCAGCGTCACCTCGTCCGACACACCCTGCACCTCGGCGGCCGCGAGGCACGTCGCCGGAAACGTCGCGCACGAGCCGGCGGTCGGCGCGGCGACGATGACACCCATCGAACTCTTGACCTCCATGAGCGCCGTGACGTAGAGGATGGCGCGGTTCAGGATGCCACCGTCGAGCAGCTTGCCGTCCTCGAGCAACGCGGCGAATCGATGGCTCTGCCGCGGCAGGATGCGGTCGGCGTACTCGGTTCCCAGGAGCCCCTGCCGCACGCCGCCGCGCACGATGTCGAGGATCCGACGCATCTGCAGCAGCACCGCGTCGCGATCGAGGCCGCCGCGGGCACATTCGTAGTCGAGCGCGAAGTCGGACAATCGGCGCGTCGCCGGATCCGCCGTCGCCACCATCTCGCCGGCGTGCAGGAACGGCACCTGTAGGCCGCGGCGCGACAGCACGGGCAACACCGGCCCGAGGCGGCGGACGCGCGCGATGCCGGCGACCGCGCCGAGGTCGGCGGCGGCGATCGGGCCCTGCCCCTTCGCGACCACCAGCGCCGGGGCGCCGGCGGCGATCTCGATTTCGTCCAGGTCGCCGAGTTCATGCAGCGCGGCGGCGACGTTCTCGGCATCGACGCCGGCCTCGACGTCGAGCAGGGTGACGGCGTAGTCGCCGAACAACGACAGCCGCGTGCCATCGATCTCGATCACCTCGATCATGCCGCCGCCGGTCGAGATCGCGACCAGCCGATGCTCGACGCCGTCGCGCTGAAGCGTCAGGCGATAGGTGTTCGGGTGGGGATCGCGCAGCTCGGCGATGCGGATCTCGAGTGCGATGCCGGCGGCCGCCAGCGCCGCCGCCGAGTCTGGCAGCCGCTCGTCATCGGCCTCCCAGCCGAGCAGCCCGCCGAACAACCCCATGTCCGAACCCTGGCTGGCGTGGGTCGTCGCCAGCGAACCGAGCGTGTCGAACTCGACCAGGACGCGGTCGGGATCGCCGCCGCACAGATCGCGCGCCAACCGCCCGATCCGCACCGAGGCCGCCGAGTGCGAACTCGACGGACCGCGCATCACGGGGCCGATGACGTCGTTGAAGATGCTCGGCGGCAACGTGCTCATCGCGGGATCCGATTGAGGGTGTAGTAGGCCTTGGCGTGCACGAGCTCGTCGCCGCCCGCCGATCGCACGCCGGCGAGGTCGAACTCGTGGACGTGACCCTCGACGAGGCCAAGGACGACGAGTCGCACCTCGCGTCCGTCGACCGCCACCTCGGCCGCCGTGACCCGCGGCGTCGTCTGGTCGACCTCGGGGCTGCCGTAGAACTTCTGATAGACGTGGGTGTAGCTCTGCAACCGGTAGCTCGCGGCCTCGGCCGCGCTCGCCGCGTCGACGGGCCGCGTGAAGCGGACCAGGAAGCCGTCGTGACGAGCCGTGATGCGCTCGATCTCGAACGGCGTGCGCCCGGTCCACTCGAGCCGCTCGAGCCCGTAGTGTCGATTGCCGCGCACGGGCCAGCCGCGATTGGTGCCGCCCGTGATCAGGTAGCCGTTGCTCGAGAACTCGACCGCGAGGATGCCGTTGCCGAGCCCTTCGCGGAACGGATAACAGGCACCCTGCCAGACGCCATCGACCTGCTCGGTCGTCGCCCGCATGACGATGCTGAGGCTGTAGTCGCCGAGGAACAGCTGACCGGCGAACGGCCCGAACCGACCCTGGGTCGAGTCGACGCGGAAGGTGGTGATCGACTGCCCCATCTTGCGGTACGGGAACACGACCGCATACGGCACGAGCTCGGGGATGCGGCGACACTCGTCGTGCAACCGCGACTGGTTGTTCGGCTCGAGCGGGCGCCCGCCCATGTCCTTCGCCAGCGGCAGGTCGTAGCCGGGATAGCTGATCGGATGCCCCATGAAGCCTCCGCGCCTCAGGTGTTTGAGCGAGCACGAGCCGTTCCACGGTCCCTGGCTCTCGACGTAGAACATCTCACCGCTCTCGTTCGGCGCCACCCCACCGGCACTGCGGATGCCGCTCGCGATCGGGATCGAGCGACCATCGGCGGTGACCTCGAAGGCCCAGCCGCGGAACGGCGCCTTGTAGTTGTACGAATCCGACAGTCCGAGCACGACGAAGACGCTGCCGCCGGCCGTGACCGGCGAGCCCCAGGCGAACTCGTGATAGTGCTCGAAACCCCAGACATCGCTCAGGTTCTCGAAGCGATCGGCGCGGCCGTCGCCGTCGCGATCGGTGATCCGGGTCACCTCGGTCTGTTGGGTCGCATAGAAGGCGCCGTCGCGGAAGCCGAGACCGAGCACCTCGTCGAGTCCGCTCGCGAAGCGGTGGAAGCGCGGCGCCGGCAGCTCGTCGAACGCGCCGTCGACGAGGAGGATCTCGCCGCGTCGCGTGCCGATCGCCAGGCGACCGTCGGCCAGGGCGCAGAAGCTGCCGGCCTCGAGCGCGAGTTCGGCCGGCACCGGCACCTCGACGATGCGATAGAACGCCGTCTCGGCGCGCTCGGTACCCCATCTGCCACCGAGTTCCTGACCGCGGCATGGCAGCACGGCGAGCGCGAGCGCCGCGCAGCACGACGCGAACCGTGCCCTGTTCGTTCGTCGTGCGATCATCGCCCGGTCCTCCGCAGCTCGTAGACGAGAACCAGTTCGGCCCGACCCGAGCGGATCGGAATCGGCACGATCAGCTCCTGCTGCTCGCCATCGGCGCGGACGATCGCCGCGGTCGCCGGCGTCTCCAGCCGCAGGCGCAGCGAATCATCGACGTCGAAGGTGCCGTCGCCGCGATCCTCGACCCAGGCCGCGCGGGCGGCTCTGAAGTACAGGGTCTTGTCGACCGTGCTCGCCAGAGCCAGCGTGCGCTGCAGCCGACTCTCCGCGGCGACAACCGGCAGTTCGCGCGGCGTGTCGGTGATCGTCACACCCTCGCAGACATAGCGGAAGGACGGCCGCTGCTCCGCGTCGAGGTCGTAGCCGAGCCAGCGTTGGCCGAGTTCGCGCCGCGTCTGCTGCGGCCACGGCTGGTCCGTATCGGCGAGCGCCGCGAAGGCCGGACCGTTCGGCAACGCGACCCGTTGCTCACCGAGGATGCGCACCCGCCCGCTGCCCTGCCCGGTCCATACCGATGCGGCATCGAGGAACCCACCCCACCAGATCCGATCGAGGCCGAGCCGTTCGGCATCGAAGGTGAGGTTGACGCCGGTCGGATAGCCGACGCTGATGGCGCGCTTGCCGGTGTCCGGCGCGCTGCGTCGCAGCATCACCGCCTCGCGATCGATCGTGAGCTCGATCGGTGGCCGCCGCATGCCGGACGGCTGGCGAACGTTGCGACCTTCGGCCAGGTAGTGCCACATCGCCGCGATCTGTTTCGCCGCGTCGCCGGCGCCGAGGTCGGGTCGGATCGAAACGCCACTGGGGAAGAACTGCGGCATCAAGGTACCGGGCTTCCACGCCAACGGATCCCGCAGGTAGTGGGCGAACCACTGCGGCCGCAGGCGTCGGCCCGTCGAAGCGACCAGGTCGATCGCGGCCATCGCCCCGGCGGTCTCGCCGGCGAAGTCGTGACAGGCGATGCAGTTCATGCCCTTGTCGGAGACCAGCTCGCGGCCGAGATCGATCACGGCCTTGGCCGCCTGCTCGTTGTCCGGCAACGCGAACGACTCGACCCGCGCGGGCCCCGGCAACCGATCCGTCTTCTCGAGCAGGGCCGACAGCTCGCTGGCGAAGTCGACGCCGAAGCCGGGCATGCGGGTCCGCAGATAGGGCCGCTCCGACTGCCCATGGGCAATGGCGTCGCGCAGCCAATCAGCCTGCAGCTTGGCGCCGATCGCGGTCAGCGCCGGCGGCAGCCGGCCATCCTCGCCGAGCGTCGGGTCGGAGCTGACGAAGTAACCGTTCCGTTCGGCGGTGACGCCACCGGCCTCGCCGCGACGGTGGCAGGCAAGGCAGTTGCGCGTGGCCAGCAGCTGCCGGATGCGAGTCGCGTCGTCGAGCTCGCCATCGAGGCCGGCCAACGCCGCCCGAAGGTCGCCGCGCTGCCGCGGCGACAGCGGGTAGTACGGCCACGGGCCGACATCACCCGACAGGCAACCTCGGCTCGGATCGAGGTCGGCGAGCCGCGCTGCGACCGGCGCTGCCGGGCGGTCGGCATCGGCCAATGCGTGGCAACCGGCACAACCGCGCGCGGCGAACAGCCGGCGCCCGACCTCGACGATGGCGGCCTTCGCCGCGGCGGCGAGCGGTGGCGCTTCGGCTGGCGACCGGGAGTCGGTTGCACCCGAGGCGAGCAGGAAGCTCGCCAGATCGTGGGCCTCGGCCGGCGACAACGAGAAGTCGGGCATCCGTGCCGCCGGCCGAGCATCGTGGGGCGCCAACAGGAACGCGCGCAGCGCATCGGGTCGGTACTTGGCGGCGAGATCGCCGAGTGGGACCGCCTCGGCCAGGACGAGGTCGCCACGCTGCTCGTGGCGCGGCGCATGACAGGCGACGCAACCGATTCCGTGGTACAGCTTGCCGCCTCGGGTCACGGCTTCGCCATCGTCGGGCTCCGTTGCAGCCGCGGCGACCGGCGAGGCGAATGACTTCAGGTACTCGGACAAAGCTCGCGCCGCGTCGTCTCGTCGGGCCGGATCGAGCTCGCGCAGCAGGCCGGGCATCGTCGTGCCCGGTTCGACACTTCCCGGATCGGCGAGGAACGCCGCCAGATGGGCGCCGCGAATCCGACGGCCCACGGTCAACAGGTGCGGCCCCGTGGGCGTCGCGATGGCCTCGGTCGGGTGACAGCCGGCGCAGCCCAGCGCGTCCAGCAGAACCAGCCCGCGGTCCCTGGCGGAAAGTGCCGGATCTGCCAGGCCGAGCACGACCGGCGGCCCGCCGGCGCGCGCTGCAGCCGAATCAGCCTGAGCCGGCAGAGCAACTGCGACCAGACCCGCAACCAGCAAACATGGCCACATGGCAGGCGACAGTAGCGTGCCTGGCCGCCGTCCCGAACGATCGTCCCCCACACCTGCGGAATCCTCCGGCCCGATCGGCAACTTCGTCGCCCTGGAGTCAATGGTCCGCATCACCACCGTCCTTCTCACCTCCCTCGCCCTGAGCACGGCCGCCCTGGCCCAGAGCGCCAGCTTCACCCCCTACGGCCGCGGCTGCCAGCTCCCCGGCCAGCTGCCGCCGCGGATCCTGGCCCAGACCCAGCCGCAGATCGGCACTGCGTTCGTCGTGACCCATCAGGGGCTGCCGGCCAACCAGTACGGCACGCCGGGCGCCCCGTTCGCGATCGACTGGCCCTTCATGACCATCGGCTTCGCGCAGGCTTCGCTGCCGATGCCGTTGCTGCCGCAGCAGCCGGCGGGCTGCCTGATCCTGACGACCGCCGACATCGTGACGCCGATGGTCTGGAGCGGCTCGAGCTATCCCAACACCTACACGATCAACCTGCCGAACGCCCCGTACGTCCTCGGCACGACTTTCTACATGCAGTGGGCCTCGCTCTACATCCGCTTCTCGGGCGTGCCGTCGCCGGAAGCGTGGATGGTGCGTTCGACGGACGCCGCCACCGTCGTCGTCGGCACCTAATCGACCGGAGCGGAGCGACGCCGCGGCTCACGGCCGCGGCTTCTCGAGCCTCGCGCCGCGAATGGTCACGGTCTTGAGTCGCACCAGCCCGAGCGTCAGGTGCGTCAGCAGCCAGTCGTGCCCCGAGGCGCCGACCTCGACCCGGAAATCGGCGACGCCGCCGCAGTCGCCGCAGGCCTCGCACAGCAACGCCGCGACGTCGGGCTGATCCGCCCCGAAGAGGCCGTGCACCCATAGCACGCTCTTGCCGCGGAGCTCGAAGGGCTCGGTGCTCACGCCCGGCGCCGCGGGGCTCGCACTCACCGCGAACGGCACGCGCGACAGATCGTACGAGAGCGAGCTGCAGCCGGCGAGCACACCGGCGAGCAGCGACATCGGAATGGCAGATCGTCGCATGCGACCGTCTCCTACTTGTGCTTCTTGCGCAGCTGCGGCCACGGGTCCTTCATCTCGACGACGTACTTCTTCCACGCCGCCTCGAGGGCCGCCAGGTCGACGCCCTCGAGCGTTGCATTCAGCGCGGCTTTCCGCACGTTGAACTGCGCGATCTGCTTCTTGCCGAGGTCCGGGTTCTCACCGAGCTTCTTCAGCTCCTCGGGGTAGGTGTTCTTGGCGGTGTCGAAGTAGGTCTGCAACAGCTTCGACCACTGCGGGTGCGCGGCGACCTCCGGGCTGTGCTTCAGGAAGTAGACGAACGACCACGCGCCGGCATAGAAGAAGCGGATCCGGGCCCGGTTGTAGAACACCGCCCGTTCGGCCTCGAGGATCTGCTTCAGCGGCACGAAGCCCTCGCCGTACTCGCACATGTCCTTGGCGAGATGGATCCGCCACGGGCTCGGTTCGACGCCGACGACCTTGCCGCTGCGCTTGCTGATCTCGGTCCCCGAGAAGTAGTCGCCGTAGCCCTCGTTGAACCAGTCATGCGGCGCGAACTCGCCGACCGCGTAGAAGATGTACTGGTGGAAGGCCTCGTGGTAGAGGACGAGCAGGGAGTCGTCATCGGTCAGCTTGCGGCGCCCCATCGCCTTGCGCTCGTCCTCGTCCATCTGCTTCATCGTGTACGAGTAGTCGTAGAAGACGAGTTCCTCGTTGCCCGGGTGCCAGTAGCCGCCGGTGTTCGGCGGGCCGCCGTACTGGCTGTACTCCTCCTTGGTCTGGCAGATGCGGACGATGGCGAGCTTGTCGATCGGCCCGCTCGGCGGGAACAGCTCCATGTAGAGCGAGCGCATGGCCTCGATGTCCCGGCCGATGCGCTTGATCAGCGCGTCGCGCTTGGCGTGGTGCACGATCAGGTAGTTCGGGGTGTCGTAGGCCTTCCAGCCGCGGGCCAGCTCGGCCCTGGCCTTCTTGCGCAGCTCGATGGCGCTGAAGTCCGAGCCCTCGTAGAGGCGATCGATCTTCTCGCTCGCGTACTCATGTCGGGAGTCACGCTCTTCCGGTCCGTCGTCGCCACGCTCTTCCGGCGCAACAATGTGACGATGGCGACTCGGCGGTCACTTTGCGCCGGGGTCTGAGCGCCGGCCGTCTCGATCGAAGCCGAGCG
>JAGQRA010000976.1 GCA_020425885.1 Planctomycetota bacterium
CGAGGTGCAGGCCGAGTATCAGGACCTCGGCGGCTACGAGCTCGAGGCCCGGGCCCGCGAGGTGCTGCACGGTCTCGGCTTCAAGGATGCGCAGATCGATGGCGACGTCGGCGCCCTGTCGGGCGGCTGGAAGATGCGCGTCGGCATGGCCAAGGTCCTGCTCGGCAACTTCGACGTGCTGCTGCTCGACGAACCGACCAACCACCTCGACATCGAGTCGATCCTGTGGCTCGAGCAGTTCCTGCGCGGCACCAAGTCGGCGGTGCTGATGACGTGCCACGATCGCGACTTCATGAACCGCATCGTCGCCCGCATCGTCGACATCGACGCCGGCGAGTTCGTGTCCTACACCGGCGACTACGACTTCATGGAGCGCGAGCAGGCGGTGCGGGCGACGCAGAAGGAGGCGGCGTTCGCGCGCCAGGAGGCGATGATCGCGCGCATGAAGCGCTTCATCGACCGCTTCGGCACCCACGTCGCCAAGGCGGCGCAGGCGCAGAGCCGGCAGAAGAAGATCGACAAGATCGAGCGCCTCGATCCGCCGCGCCGCCGCGAGGTCGTGCCGTTCCAGTTCAAACGGCCGCCGCGCTCGGGTGACGACGTCGTCACCCTGAGCGGGGTCGCCAAGGCCTACGGCGACAACGTCGTCTATCGCGGCCTCGACTTCGAGTGCAAACGCGGCGAGCGCTGGTGCGTGATGGGCCAGAACGGGTCGGGCAAGACGACGTTGCTCAAGATGGTCGCCGGCCAGCTCGAGGCCGACGCCGGCACGGTCAAGCTCGGCAGCGTCAAGATGGGTTACTTCGCGCAGGAGGCGCTCGACCTGCTCGACACCGAGCTCACGGTCTATGAGCAGCTCGACCACAAGTTCCCGCTCGAGTCGGTCGGCACCAAGCGGACGCTGCTCGGCGCCTTCCAGTTCTCCGGTGACGATCAGGACAAACGCATCGCCGTGCTCAGCGGCGGTGAGAAGTCGCGCCTCGTGCTGGCGCTGATGCTGTTCGATCCGCCCAACTTCCTGGTGCTCGACGAGCCGACCAACCACCTCGACCTGCTGACCAAGGAGATGCTGGTGATGGCGCTGAAGGACTTCGACGGCACGATGCTGTTCGTCAGCCACGACCGCACGTTCCTGCGCGGGCTGGCGACGCGGGTGCTCGATGTCAGCCCCGGCGTCGAGGGCAAGCCGCCGATCGTCTACCCCGGCAGCTACGTCGACTGGGTCGCGAAGTCGGGCGTCGAGGCGCCTGGCGTGCATCGCTGAGGCGGAGCGGCGGGGGCTCGAGCGCGAAGGCCTATCGACGGAGCGGCAACGCCAGCACGCCCGCGTTCGGTGACTCTACCAGGAGCCGCGACTCCGCCGCGAACGGCGCCCACAACGGGATCTTGTCCGGGATGCGCTGATGGCCGTCGCCTGCCGACGATGCCACGATGCGCCAGCCGAAACCCTCGACCCGTTGCAGGCGCCACGAACGCACCGGCAGCCACGGGCTGTCGTTGCTCGCCACGACGCCGGGCAAAGCCAGTTCGTGGCGCACGGTGAGTTCGCGATCGCGCGGCGAGCTCGCGTAGCGACCGACGAGGCGCATCAGCACGAGCGGTTCGAGCTCGGCGCCGTCGAGGGCCTCGAGCCGACCGCCGATTTCGCGCGCGACGCGGCCGTCTTCGGCGATGCGCAGCAGCGGGCCGACGAGCACGTCGGGTCGATTCGTCTGCACGACGAGGTTGCTTTCGTGCAGCCACACCGCGACCTGGTCGTTCTGCTGCTGCGTGTGCAGCGCGGCGGGCGTGCAGGTCGACCGAAACAGCAGATCGTCCTGCCAATACGTTCGCGCCCCCGGCCATTCCATCACCGAGGTCGCGACCTCGATGGTGCGGATTGCCGGTCGACCCGACGCGCGCACGACCGTCACCGTGCGGTCGGACAGCGGCAGCTCTGAAGTCCTCATCGAGAACAGCTCACCATCTCGCAGCACGACGACCATGCGATCCCACGGTTGCTCGCGCCAGTCGGACTGATTCGGCGCCGCGACGCCGTTCACGAAGTCGCTGCCGCGCGCATCGTCGTCGACCTCGAATTGCCAGTGGCCGCCGATCGCGCTGCGTTGCCAGCCGCCGGGTTCGAGCACTTCGAGCATGAACGCGGGTTGCGGCTCCAGCGCGACGAACCGGGCGCCGCGATTCGAGCTCTGCACCTGCACCGGCTCGCGGAACGATACGACGCTCGACTCGCAGCGGAACTGATACGACACCGAGTCGAGCAGCGTGAACACCGCGGGTTCGCCCATCGTGTGATCGTGGCGCAGACCCCGGAGCAACCACACGCCGTCCGGCTGGCGTGAGATGTCACCGGCGCGCCGACTCACCGGGGTTCTGCCATCGCGCAACATCATCACGCTGACCTGCCACGGCGCGCCCGCCGGCACCCGATCGACATCGACGCGCGAGCGACGGCGTTTCGGCACCCTGACCTCGAACGGGCGCGGCAGTTTCGTCTCGTCCCGATGGAACTCGGCGAGCCGCGCCAGCGACACGGCCACCGCGAGGTGCTCGTCGATCTCGAACCACAGCCAGTCGCGCCAGGTGTCCGCCTCGCCGCGCGCCTGCATGAGCGGTAGCGGATCCGCAGCGCCGTCTGTGCCGGTCCGCGGCGCGACCGCGGGCGCGGTCCCGGGATGCGAATCGTGTGGACGCTCGTCGAGCCAGTACGGTACGTCGGCGAGGCCCTCACCCCGATCGTCCACGAGCCGCACGGGCGCCACGTCGGGCACCTCACGCGCCGGCCGCTCGACGGCTGCCATGGCGATGACGACGTCGCGCACGGGTTGATCCGTGTGCCGCGGATCGATCTCCGCGGCGGCGATGCTCGGCCCTTCGGATCCACCCGGATCGAAAGGCTCCGGATCGGCGAACTCGAGGGAGGCGTAGCCCAGCACTACGATCACGACCATGGCCGCTGCCAACAGAGCCTTCTTCATCAGGACACCTCCGGCGATCGCTGCCGCCGCCGTCGCCGCGGCGCCCGCCGCGATTCCACCTGACGATGATGCTGCCCCGGTCGCCGCGACCTCGCGGACCAGGGGCCAACCGACGCAGAGCGGAGCGAGCCACGTGCCCGCCTCGCCGCGCCGATCCACGTGGGCCCGCAACGCCGCGAGCGCGCGCCGCAGCCGTTGCCGCACCGCTGCCGGGTCCTCACCCGTGCGATCAGCGATCGCGGTTGGCTCGAGCCCTTCCCAGTAGCGCGCGACGATCACGTCGCGCTGCCCCTTCGGCAGGGCATCGATCGCCGCGACCAGCGCGCGGCGACGCTCTTCGTAGACCGCGAGGTCGAACGGGTCCGAGCCGCCACCCGGCGCGCGTGCCGCGACCTCACGCTCGCGCCGCTGCCGGCGCGCGTCGCCGCGCCTGGCATCGCGCGCCGTGCGCCGCAACAGCGTCGCCCAGAACGCCCCGGGATCACGCAGCGGTCCGGCGACGCGCGCCCGCAGCGCCTTGAGCCACGCTTCCTGCGCGAGGTCGTCACCGTCGCTGCCGCGGCCCGCGATCGCGACCGCGAGCCGTCGCACGCTGTCGTTGCTGCGGAGCAGGTCGTCGGGGTCGTCGAAGAACGCAGCCATCGTCACGGGCCCGGACGCCGCCGCGGACCGCAGCGTGACGGGAGTTCTGCGCGATTCTCTCCGGGTCGTGTGGCCGCGCCAAGGCGCGTCGCCGTGCAGTGTGGGGCGGGACCGACGTGGATCGCGGTGATGGTTCGGGTCACACTGGCGCGCCGAGGTCCACACCATGCGTGCATTGCTTCCGATTGCTCTCGTCTCCATCTGCGGATCGAGCTGCGTGGCGCCGGGCGGCGCCGCGGCGACCGCGGCCGCCAACCGCTTCCTGCCGCCGGCGGCACTCGACCTGCGCCTCGCCGCGCCGGTGAGCACCTGGGACGAGGCTCTGCCGCTCGGCAACGGTCTGCTCGGCGGACTGCTCTGGGGCGAGGATTCGACGCTGCGACTGTCGCTCGATCGCGGCGATCTGTGGGACGTGCGCCAGCCCGACGTCGTCCGCAGCGAGGATTGGAACTACGCGGCGATGAAGCGCTTCGTCGCCACTGGTGACCAGCAGCAGCTCAACGCCGTGTTCGACCGCCTATATGGCGCGATCAAGTACCCGACCAAGATCCCGGGTGGGCGACTCGAGCTCTCGCTCGCGCCGTCGCAGACCGTGCGGTCGTTCACTTTGAATCTCGCCACGGCGACCGGGCATGTCGACCTCGAAGGCGGCGCCGGCGTCGACGCCTTCTACAGCGCGACCGAACCGGTGGCACTGATGCGCATCCCGGGGCCGGAGCTGCAGGCGTGGCGCATGCTGCCGCCGGCGGCCGTGCAGAAGCTCGGCTATGCAGCGGCCGTGTCGGGCGGCGAGGGCGATGAGCGCTACTACCTGCAGGAGGCGGCGGCCGGCCTGCGCTACGGCGCGGTGGCGGCGACGCGCCGGGTCGGCGATGCGACGCTGCTCGCGGTGACCGTCGTCTCCAACGGGGACGACGCCGATCCCTTGGCACTCGGCCGGCGGCGGGTCAGGGAAGCGTTGGCGCGCGGCTACGAAGAACTGCACGTTGCGCATCGGCAGTGGTGGCGGTCGTTCTGGGAGCGGTCGCGCGTCACCGTTCCAGATCAGCACATCCTGCAACACTACTACCTGGTCCAGTACTTCCACGGTGCGGCCTCGCGCCGGGGCGCACCACCGATGCCGTTGCAGGGCGTCTGGACCGCGGATGCCGGCGGGCTGCCGCCGTGGAAGGGCGACTACCATCACGATCTCAACACGCAGACGACCTACTGCGCGTATCAGACCGCGGGTCACTTCGACGAGGGGGCCGCGTTCCTCGACTTCATGGCCGACCTGTTGCCGAAGTTCCGCGCGTTCGCCAGGTCGTTCTACGCGACCGGTGGCGCGGCCGTGCCCGGCGTGATGGCGATCGACGGCGGCGCCATGGGTGGCTGGAGCATGTACTCGCTGTCGCCGACCAACGGTGCCTGGGTGGCCTTCCTGTTCTATCAGCACTGGCTCTTCACCCGCGACGATGCCGATCTGGCGCGGGCCTACGAATGGTGCGGCGCGATCGGCGAGTGCCTGCGCGAGCTGCTGGTGCCGGACGGCGAAGGCGTGCTGCGGTTGCCGCTGTCGTCATCGCCCGAGATCCACGACAACAGCGCGCGGGCGTGGCTGCCGCCCAACAGCAACTACGACAACGATTGCCTGCTGGCACTGTTCCGCGGGCTCGAACACATGGCCACCGAGCGCGGCCGGCAGGCCGATGCGGAACGCTGGGCGCGGATCTGGCGCGCCCTGCCGCCGCGGCTGGTGGCGGCCGACGATGTCCTGATGTTCTCGAGCCGCGACGAGTTCCGGCGGTCGCATCGCCATCACTCGCACGCGATGGCGATCCATCCCTTCGGCCTGCTCGATGTCGAAGGTACCGACCGCGATCGCACCGTGATCGACGCGACGCTCGACCGCTTCGAGGAACTCGGCACGCAGGCCTGGACCGGCTACAGCTTCTCATGGTTCTCCTGCATGCTGTCGCGCGCGCGACGCGCGGAGGCCGCCTACCACTACCTCGACACCTTCGTGCGCGCCTTCGTCCTGCGCAACGGCTTCCACTGCAACGGCGACCAGACGCGCACCGGCCTGTCGGGCTTCACCTATCGGCCGTTCACGCTCGAGGGCAACTTCCTCGCGGCGCAGGCCGTGCACGAGATGTTGCTGCAGAGCCAGGGCGGGACGGTGCGGTTGTTCCCGGCGATGCCGTGGCGCTGGCACGACGCCGAGTTCGAGCGGCTGCGGGCCGAAGGCGGCTGGATCGTGTCGGCGGTGCGGCAGGACAACCACCTCGCCTGGGCGCGCATCGAGGCCACGCGCGCGGCCACGCTGCGTCTGCGCGACCAGCTCGACGGGCGCGTTCCGGTATTCAGTCGCGCCGGGGTCACGCGGGACGGCGACGATTGGATCGTGGCGATGGCGAAGGGCGAGGTCGTCGAGCTCACCTTCGGCGACCGGCCGGAGATCCCGCCGAAGCCCGCCGATGCGGCCGAGCCGATCACGTTCGCGAAGACGCATGTTTCGAACAACCGGCTGCCGTTGCGGATCGGTGCCGATTCGAATGGTGGCAGCCGGTTCGTCGGTGACATCGCGCGCGCGTCCGTGTTCGACCGGGCGCTGACTGCCGCCGAAGTCGCCGACCTGGCCGTCGCGACCGCGCCCGCGCCGGGCGGGCTGCCGGGCTGCGTCGCGTCATGGGACTTCGCCGATCGGACCGACGCCGGTTTCCCTTCCCATGGCACAACCGGGTCGGTCATGGCGATCGAGGGCGAGGTCGTCGGCGTCGATGCCGGTGGCTACATGCCCGGCAAGGCGCTGCGCCTCGATGGCGGCGGTTTCATCTCGACGCCGCACTGCAAGGCGCTCGACTGTCGTGGCGGCGTGACCCTCGAGGCCTGGATTCGACCGGCGAAGCTGCCCGCCGCCGGCGCCCGCATCCTCGACAAGACTCCCGTCGGTGGAGCTTCGGCCTACATGCTCGACACCTACCCGGGCAACAGCTTGCGCCTCGTCTTTCGCGACCCGCACCTCCGGCACGATGCTCGACTAGTTCCCGGGCAATGGGCGCACGTCGCGGCCACGATCGACGGCGAGACCGGGGCCGCTCGCCTCTATCTGAACGGCGTCGTCGTCGCGGAGCGATCGAACGACTGAGCCAGCGCCCACAGGGCACCGGGCTACTGTTGCTTGGGCACGAGGGTGATCAAGCCCGCGTCGATGTACTGCCCGCCGCCCGTCTGGTGGCAGTGGATGGCGATCAGGTTCTTGCCCTCGTGCAGGCCGGCGAGCGCATCGCCGTCGATTGGAACCAGTTCGTATCCCGTCGTGTAGCCGTGCAGCCGGGCCGCGAGGATGCCGTTCAGGTAGACGCTGGCGTCTTCGTCGTGGTGGATCGAGAGCCGCACCTCGCCGTTCCAGCGACCGAGATCGATCTCGCGGCGCAGCCAGATGTCAGCGCTCTTCCATCTGGTGCGGACGACGGCGCCCGGGGTCGATGGTTCGCCGAAGCCGCCAGGGCCTTCGTGCCAGGCGTCTGCCGCGAAGCCGGCTTCGAACCAGCCCGGGCCGGGATCTTCGTTCGTGAAGCGCCAGGTCGCGGCATTCACTTCCGAGGTCGGCAGCACGACCGCGAGGGTCGGCGCCGGCAGGTAGAGTCGACGGGCCGCCGCGGCGGCGGCCTCGACCGGGATCTTGATCCGTGCCCGGTCGTACGTCATGACACCGTTGACCTCGATCTCGACATCGGTGGTCTGGGTGTAGACCGCCGCCGCGAGTCCGCGCCAGACGAGCGGCTCGAGTCGCCGTACGAGGTCGACGTAGGCCGCCGTCAGTTCGGCCGCCGTCGCGAAGCTGCGGTAGCCGCAGTTGGCCTCGTCCTGCCAGGTGTGACCTTGCAGCGGCAGACCGAGGCCGCCGAACTCGCCGAGCACGGCGGCTCGGTCCTTCTCGAGCGCCGGCATGCCGGGGCCAGGGTAGCGGTGGACGTCGTGCACGGAGCCTTTGCCGCGGTCGGTCCAACCGCTGGCGCTGTCGATCGGTCGGGTCGGGTCCAGGATGTGGATCAGGTCGCAGATCCGCGCCGTATCCCACTGTCCCCAGCCTTCGTTGTAGGGCACCCACATCACGATCGATGGGTGATCGCGTAGGCCGTCGATCATGGCGCCGAGTTCGGTGGTGTAGCTGCGGGCCGACTCCTCGGTGCGCGTGATGTCGGGCATCTGGCCGCTGATGTAGGCATCTCCCGACGGCATGTCCTGCCAGACGAGCAGGCCCAGTCGATCGCACCAGGTGTACCAACGCTGCGGCTCGACCTTGACGTGCTTGCGCGCCATGTTGAAGCCGAGCGCCTTGGTCACCTCGATGTCGTAGCGCAGAGCCTCGTCGGTGGGCGCGGTGTAGAGACCGTCCGGCCACCAGCCCTGGTCGAGCAGCCCGTATTGGAACAGCGGCTTGCCGTTGAGCATGAGGCGTTGAACGCCGGCCTCGTCGGCAGCGACCGCGATCGAACGCAGCCCGAAATAGCTGCTGACCGCGTCGATCGCGCGACCATCGCCGGCGTGCAGCGAGATGTCGATTTCGTAGAGGTGCGGGTCGTCGGGGGTCCAAGGCCTCGGGTCGGGCACGGTGAGGGTCAGCGCGGCCCCGACCTTCGCGGTGGCCGTTGCGACCACGCGACCGCCGTCGTGCGCCTGCGCCGACAAGGTGGTGCCGGTCTCGCCGTTCATGACGACGACCTCGATCCGGGCCACGCCATTGGCCGGGTCGGTCGTCATGCGCAGCGCATCCACGTACGAGGCCGGCACGTGTTCGATCCACACCGTCTGCCAGATTCCGGTGACGGCCGTGTACCAGATCCCACCGGGCTTGCGGACCTGCTTGCCGCGCGGCTGGAAGCCGGCGTCCGTCGGATCGAGCACGGACACGACGAGCTCGTTCGCGCCTGGGCGGAGGTGGTCGGTGACGTCGAACGTGAAGGCGTCGTAGCCGCCCTGATGCGAACCGACCTTCGCGCCGTTGAGCCAGATCGTGCATTCCCAGTCGACGGCGCCGAAGTGCAGCAACGCGCGGCGTCCATCGACGAGCGTCGCCGAATCGAACCGGCAGTGATACCAGAGCCGTTGGTCGGGGCCGACGCTGCGGCCGACACCGGACAATGCCGACTCGATGCAGAACGGCACGAGGATCTCGCCTTGCCACTCGGTGGGCATCGGGGCGTCCTGCTGTTGCACGGCGTAGTCCCAGCGGCCGTTCAGATTGGTCCACTCGTCGCGGACCAGCTGCGGTCGCGGATACTCGGGCCATGGCATCTGCGGCGACACGTTCGCCGACCAGCGCGTCGACAACTCGTGCCCGGGCCCCTGGGTGTGTTCCTGGGCCGCGCAGGGCGCGGTCGACCAGGCGATCGGCAGTGCCAGGATGCCGATGCAGTTGAACGTTGCCGTGAGTTGGCCGTGCATGCCGGCAACGAGATCACAGTCGCGTGCCGATTGCCTGGCGATTCCGTCGCCGGGTCGCTGTCGGGCCAGCCTGCCCGGTGGCTACGGCAGCTGCTTGTCGGGGTCCCGCTTCTCGCCGGGCTTGGGCGTCGTGACCACGGGCTTCGGGTCCGCCGGCTCGGGCTTCGCTTCCGCGGCCGGGGCGATCTCGACGACCTGCTGCCGCTGCACGGTCGTCCCGACCATCATCAGCGGGACCATGACCGTCATCAGGGTGCCGACCGCGGCACGGGGGCGACCGAGGTCGATCTTCAGGGTCAGGTCGGTGCGGTCCCGCGATCGCTCGATCTTCTCCAGCAGCGGTCTGATGAGTCGGAGTTCCGGGTGCTCGACACCTTTCGCGAGCAAGGTGTCGATCCCCTTCTCGCTGATGGCGAGGGCGTCGCCGGCCAGGGCATGGCGCAACACCGCCTCGAACACGACGTGCGGATCGTCGGGGTCGCCGACCGCCGCCAGGCGCAGCAGCATGTACTGCGGTTTGCCGCCTTCGGGCCACTCGGTGTCGGGGAAGAGCGTCTCGAGGGCGTCGTCGTTGAGCCGGTCGTCGGCGAGGTTGATCACCATGTGGAACAAAGAGTCGCCGCGGCCCGACATCAGCGACAGGATGTCGGCACAGGGCATGCCGAGGCTCGGCTTGCCTTCGAGCACCGGTCGCAGCAGCGCCGTCGCCCCGCGGACCTGCAGCTCGGGCCGTGGCTGGTAGAACAAGACGTCCTCCCAGCGTTGGCTGCGCATGACCTTGCAGGTGCCGATGGTCTCGCTCTCGAAGGGACTGATCGCCACGTCGCGCGGTACGTCGAGTGCCTTGTTGCCCTCGAACACGACGACGTGCACCTGGCTCGGTCCGTGGTCGTCATCCGCGTCCCGGGGGCGGGCCATCGGCACCATCGTGACGCGATCGAGGTCGTCGAACGGCAGGCCGACCTGATTCTCGATCATGCCGAGATACATCTTGCTGACGCCGACCCCGAGCTCGTCCCAGACGCCGGACTGGCGGAGCCGGGCGAGGTCGAAGTGAACCAAGTTGTGGTAGTCGCCCGGCAGGAACTGGTTGGCCTTGAAAGCCTCCTGGGCCGGCAGGTCGAACAGGCCGAAGAGGAGGAAGAGTGCGTTGATCGATTGACGGTGCATTGCGTTCTCCTGCGCGCCAAAGATGCGGCGGCGTGATGGCTCAGCGCAGTCGCCGGACGATTGCCATCATTTCTTCGACCGATGCTAGCTTGTGGCGCAGCTTGCCGCGCTTCTGACCCTCGTCGAGTTCCCAGGCATCGAGTCGTCGCCAATCGGCCCAGGACACCGCGTCGATGCCGAGTTCGCCGAGGCGGTCGCCGATGTCGCCGGCCGTCGGGCCCAGCAACGAGCCGGCCGAGCGGTCGGCCAACATCGCCTCGACGGTGGCTTTGGCGTCGGCGCTGTTGGTGCCGATCAAACCGGTCGGCCCACGCTTGCACCAGCCGGCGACGTACTGCCCGACGACCACCGCGCCGCCCGCCGTGCGTGTGACCCGACCGTCCTGGTTGGGAACGATGCCGTTGCGCTCGTCGAACGGAACCCCGGGCACGGGTTCGCCGCGGTAACCGATCGCCTTGAAGACGAGGTCGGCCTCGAGGTCCTCGAACGTGCCCTTCGGTCGCGGACGCGGCGTGCCGTCGTCGTCCGGCTTCAGCTCCATGTGCTGGATGCGGATCGAGCGCACGCGCCCGTCGGCGCCGAGGATCTCGGTCGGCCCGACCAGGAAACGGCAGCGCAGCTTGCGCGGGCTGCCGCCTTCGCCTTTCGCCGCCGCCTGGCGGATGAACTCGACGTTGCGGTGCTGACTGCGCGCCCCGTCCCGTTCGAGCCAGGTCGCGCTGAGCGCGTCGAGCTCGGCCTCTTCGGGGCGGACGACGACATCGACGCCGTCGAGCTCGTCGATCTCGGCGATCTCCTTCGGCGAGAATGCGGCCTGGGCCGGTCCGCGGCGGCCGAGCAGGACGACCTCTTCGACGGTGCTCGCGCGCAGCGCGGCGACAGCGTAATCGGCGATGTCGGTCGGCGCGATGCGATCGGGCGACTGCAGCAGGACGCGCGCCACGTCCATGGCGACGTTGCCGTTGCCGATCAGGGCGACGCGCCGGCTGTTGGCGAGATCGAAGACCCGATGGCGGTGGTCGGGATGGCCGTTGTACCAGCCGACGAACTCGGTGGCCGAGTGCACACCCTCGAGGTCTTCGCCCGGCGCGCCGAGCTTGTTGTCGCTCTCGCAGCCGAAGGCGTAGACGACCTGGTGATAGCGCGCGGTCAGGTCGTCGACGCCGACGTCGCGGCCGAGCATGACGTTGCCGAAGAAGCGGAAACCCGGATCGGTCGCGATCTTGTCGTAGACCCGGGTCACCGACTTGATCTTCTGATGGTCGGGCGCGACGCCGCCGCGCACCAGACCGAACGGAACCGGCAGCCGGTCGAACATGTCGACGTGGACGTTCTGTTGCGTCTTGAACAGCGCCTCGGCCGTGTAGAAGGCCGAAGGCCCTGAGCCGATGATCGCGACACGCCAGTTCGGGTTGGCCGACATGGCTCGAGATGATAGCTGCCACGAGGCTTCTCGAAACCGTTGCCTCGGCCTTATCGTGCCGGGGTGCGAGCGCAGCTGATGTCGATTCTCCTGTTCGGTGCGTGTGCCGCTCCACGCGCGGTCGAGTCGCACACGGTGACGTCGGGTGTAGGCATGCTGCGCGCCAATCTCGGCACCGGCGACGAGGGGCAGTTCGCGGCGATCGCATCCGCCTTCGCGGCGTCGAATCCTGGTCATGACCTGGAATGGTGGGGTCGGATCTCGGCGGTCCGGGCCGCGGAGCGACCGCGCGTGTTGCTGGTCCAGGCCGGTGGATCGCGAGCCTGGGTGGTGCGCGCCGCGGGCCGGGACGCCGCCGCGACGGCGGCAAGTGAGGTCGCCGTCGGCGATGTGATCGTGCTCGCGCCCGGCGAGTCGGTCCGGTTCGATGCCGAGCTCGCGTTGCTCGCGTTCACGCTGCCCGAGACCCCGGCCGCGGCGGTGCCGCGCGTGATCCGCCCGGACTACGATTCGCGCATCACCGACACTCCGGGCGGCTGCGCGACCGACATCGGCGCCTATCGGCGGGTGCTGCTGACATGGCTCGGCAAGGCCGGGCCCTACACCTTCCACGGTCTCAATGTCCACCGGGTCCGCATCGACGATTCGTTCACACACTATCACCCGAAGGAGGGCGGCTTCGACGAGTTCTACCTCGTGCAGGCCGTCCGCCCCGGCGCCCGCATCGTGACCAGCGAAGCCGTGGCGCGGATCGTGCATCCGGAGTCGATCACGCGCGACGAGGTGCCGGGGTTGCTGCGATCGACGGACCTCGCCGTCGGCGATCTCGTGTATCTGCCGCGCGGCACGGCCCACCGCGGTCTCGGCGGCGTGCTGGCCCAGGTGATCTCGGTGCCAGGATTCGTGCCGGGTTCGGAGATCGGCATCGATCATCACCTGCGCGCCATCAACGAACGTCTCGGCCTGAGTGGTGACGAGGCGCTGCCGCTGCATGCCGCTGGCGCCGAGCGGCCCATCGTGCGCTGATCATGGTGCCCGAGGGCGGACGCACCATCCGCTTCAAGGTCGCCGACCTTGCCGATCAGCTCGATGCGTTCGCCGAACGTTGGCCCGGCGGCCGCGCCGACGCGCGCGGCCGCGCCTTCGTCAGCGAGGACGGAATGGCGAGATTGCTGCCGCCGTTGCTGGTGACGACGCCGCTCGCGGACGAACGGATAGGTGACTATGCGCGCAGGTTCGGGATCGAGGCGGGTCGCCACGTCGTGTTGCTGATGCGGGCCGCCGGTGTCGCGCTCGGCTACTGGGACGGCGAGGAGCTGCTGCGGCACAAGGCGATCCGCAAGTACGTCGTCCGCGGCAGCGGCAAGGCGCAGCCCGTGCACCTCGAGTCGAAGGGTAAGTCGCGATACGGCTCACGCCTCCGGCTGCAGAACTGGCGACGGTTGCTGACCGAGACCAACGAACGCCTGCGGCAGTGGTGGATCGAACCGGGCGAGCCCGAACGACTGTTCCTGTCGGTGCCGGTGCGGGTGTTCTCCGATCTGCTCGCCGCCGATCCCGCGCCACCGTTCGCCAGAGGCGATGCGTTGCTGACCAGGATCCCGCTCCACGTCCACCGTCCCGACCACGCCGAGCTGCTGCGCGTACATCGGTGGCTGGCTGTGGGGTCGGTCGTGCTGCCGCCGGGCTGATCTGCGGCCGATGCCATCGGGCCGTCGCTGGGCCCCTCATCCAACGGCGCGTCCGCCGCCGATGCTGCTGGCCTCGGGTTCTGAGAAAGCAAGCACCTACCGGAGACGCATCATGGTTCATCGTTCACGTTCTCGCCTGGTCTCGATGGCGATCCTCGCCCTTGTCGCCTCCGCCTGCAGCGGCGGCAGCAAGGTCACCAACGCCGCGCCGCGCATCAGCAACGTGCCGTTGCAGAGCACCGCCGGTGGTTCCTCGTTCACGTTGGACCTGGCCGACTACGTGGCCGATCGCGAAGGCGCGACGCTGACCTTCGCGGTCACCGCCGGCGGTGGGTCCTTCACCGGGAGCACCTACGCGAACATGTTCGATTCGATGGGCACGCACACCGTCGCGTTCACCGTGTCGGACGGCAGCAAGACGTCGACGGGGACCTTCGAGGTGAAGGTGACGAGCGCCGACCTGGTCGTCGTCAAGGAGGACAGCAACGGCCTCTTCCTGCTCGACTCGGGCACCAACAAGCAGGTGCGGGTCACGGCGGCGAGCGCGACTCCTTCCTTCGCCACGGGCCTTGGAGACGGTCGGCTCGTCTACCAGATCGGCACGCCCTCGCAGCTCTGGGTGTTCGACCCGATGACGCGTAGGAGCGAGCGCCTCGGCACCGACTCGGCCGGCGCGGCCACCTATCGCGCCAAGACCTCCGA
>JAGQRA010000977.1 GCA_020425885.1 Planctomycetota bacterium
GAGGGGAATGCCTCGTTGTTCCAGGCGATCGACGGATTCGATTGGCGGCGAGATGTCAGGTTCCGCACCTACGCCCAGTACTGGGTGCAGCAGGCAGTGCTGAAGGTGCTCTACAACCACTCGCGGACCGTGCGCGTGCCGATCTGGGTGCAGAAGGTGCTCGGCAAGATCCGCCGGGTCCAGGAAGCCGGTCGTCGCGAAGGCCGCGAACTCAGCGCCACCGAGATTGCCGAGCGCCTCGATCTGCCGGTCGAGAAGGTGAAATGGGTGCTCGGCTCGCGACGCTATGCCGTGAGTCTCGACGCCGAGGTCGGCAACGAGGACGGCGCGACGCTGGGCCAGCTGATGCCCGACGAGAGTATCGAGCCGGTGCCCGACGCGATCTCACCGGGGAATCTCAAGGCCACGCTGGTGGCGGCGATGGCCGACCTCCCCGATCGCGAACGGCGGATCCTGAGCAGTCGCTTCGGGCTCGACGGCCAAGAGCCGAGAACCCTGGGCGATATCGCCAGCGAGTACGGCATCACCCCGGAGCGGGTGCGGCAGTTGCAGAACGCCGCGTTGCAGCGGCTGCAGAAGCCGGTCAAGCTCAAGATGCTGCAAGCCTTCGTCGAGTAGCTGGCCAGGGTCGCGGCGGAGCCGAGCGTCGGCAGCCGCACGGAGCTCAGGGATCCGGCTGTTCGGACTCGCCTTCACGGCTCTGCTGCACCATATGGTCCCAGACCTCCTCGAACAGGCGTCGGTAGACGCTGGGGCGCTGGTCCCTCTCGACCGGGAGGATGCGTCGCATCGTCCGCACCTTGCGGCGCTCGATCTCGGCGACCACGGCGCCGGCCTCGCCCGAGCCCGAGGCCAGGATCTCGCCCGTCGGATCGACGATGCGGCCGTCCCCGGGGAAGGTCATGGGTTCGTTCGTCTTCAGCGACGGCTCCTGACCAGTGCGATTGCAGCCGATCACGAACACCTCGTTCTCGATGGCGCGGGCGCGCAGCAAGGTGCGCCAGTGCTGCGAACGGGCCTCCGGCCATTGCCCCGGCACGACCACGATCTCCGCGCCGGTGCGGAGGTAGTACCTGCCGAGTTCAGGAAAGCGAAGGTCGTAGCAGATCATCACTCCGACCCGGCCGACCGACGTGTCGAGCACGAGCGGGCTCTCGCCGGCGGTGTGGTAGCGATCCTCCGCGTTGGGCGAGAACAGGTGAACCTTGCGATACGACCCGATCGTGTTGCCGTCATCGTGGACGTAGGCGGTGTTGTAGATAGCGCCACCCTCGGCCTCGACGGTGCTGCCGACGATGACCATGTGGTGCTGCCCGGAGAGGTTGCGCAGCTCCTGTTCGGCGGCCTCGGCCTCGTCGAGCAGCTCCTTGCTGCACGCAGCGGAGAACGAGGTCGACCAGAGTTCGGGCAACACGCAAAGGCGGGCACCGGCCTCGGCGGCCTCTTCGAGGCCGGCCCTCACGGAAGCCAGGTTCTCGGCGACATCCCCGGGGCGGACGTCGAATTGCACGCACGCGGCGGTGAATAGCTGATCGTCGTCGTGGTCGGTCACAGGTGCGACAGGATAGCCCGATGGGTGCGCCAGGTGGTGTGTTCGTCAGGAAACACAACAGGGAGGTCGCGCTCCCGAAGGGCGGACCTCCCTGTCGTTTCCGAGGTGACCTGGTCGGCTATCCCTTGAACAGGATGTCGTCCGTCGGTTGGCCTTGTGGCTTCTTCGCGCGCGGCGCAGCGGTGGTTCGCGTGTCCGCGATCAGCTGGTCGCTCGGCTTGAAGATGATGGTCTCCTTGTTGGCGACCTCGATGCTCTCACCAGTCAGCGGGTGCTTGTAGGCGCGGCCCTTGCGGACGCGGCGCTCGAAGGTGCCGAATCCCTTGACCGCGACCTTGCCGCGCGCCCGCAGCAATTCCGAGACGGAATCCAGAACAGCATCGAGAACGCGCGCCGCCGTGCGCCGGGGCACGTTGAGCTCGTCCGCGATCTGATCAGCCAGGATTCCCTTGTTGGCCTGACGGCCGAATGCCTCTTCGGCCGCTGCCGACTGGCCCGTTGCCTGATCCATGCGAGTCGTCGCATCCTGCTTCGTCATACGGGTCATCTCTTCCCTCTTTCCCTGTTGGCAATACGAGACGGGTCACCCCGCCGTTGTCCTCTTCCCGTTCAGCTCTTGGCAGCCTGCGGAGCCGATCGCGGGGCGCCGATGTAACGCTCGAGGCCCGTGACCAGCTTCGCCAGGTATCGTGCCGCGACGCTCCCCGGGAAGATCTCGCTGAAGGGCGAGCGCTTCAACACCGCGCCCTCAACGGAGCTATCTTCCGGCAGCAGTCCGAGCCAGTTGAGATCGAAGCCCAAGAAACGTTCGGTGCAACCCTTGAGCTTGAGGAACACCTGCTCGGCCTCTTCGGGTGAACGGACGCGATTCACGACACAGTGGATCGGACGGTCGTAGCCGTCCTGTACGACGACCTTGACGATGCCGTAGGCGTCGGCAATCGAGGCGAAGTTGCTGGTCGTCACCAGGATCGTCTGCTCGGCCATCGTGACGAAGTCGGTGACGCCCTTCGATACTCCGGCGCCGGTGTCGAGCAGGATGACGTCGCAGAACGGCTGCAGCTCCTCGATCGCGACGCAGATGCGGGCGCGACCGTTGTCGTCGAGGTTGGCCATCTCCTTGACGCCGCTGCCGCCGGAGATGAACTTCACCTTGCAGGGACCGTCCTCGATGATCTCGGCGAGCTCCGCCTTGCCCTCGATGTAGTCGGACAGCGTCTTCGTCGGTCTGATGCCGGCGAGGATGTGGGCATTGGCGAGACCGAGATCGGTATCGACGACGATCGTGCGATGCCCCCGTCGCGACAGCTCGCAGGCGAGGTTGACCGAGAGCGACGTCTTGCCGACGCCGCCCTTGCCGGAGGTGATCGCGAGGATCTTGGCGCTCTTGCTCGCTCGCTCTTTCTGATTGAGGTTGTCGGACATGGCCTGGGCTTCGTGAGTCAGCAGCCGGAAGTCGACGTCTCTCATCGGATGCGGAGGGGGGGCGGCTTGCGTCCAATGCCGGGACTTGCCGTGCCGCCGACGCCACCGGACCGCCCCGAGCCACCGGCTCGGCGCCGCTGGCTTCATAGGCCTCGGCCCCATCGGCCTCGGCATGACCCTGGCATGGGCTGGTGCGGATCGCGCAGGAACGTGTGGGTCGCCGAGAACTGGCTCTTTACCCGGACGCCTCCGCTGGCTAAGGTGCCGCGCCCGATGTTGCGGGGTCGTAGCTCAGTTGGTAGAGCGCTGCGTTCGCAATGCAGAGGTCAGGGGTTCGACTCCCCTCGACTCCACCACTCGTTTTCTCGCCTCGGCGGCAACTGGTCTCGCCTTGGCGGCAACCGGTCTCGCCTTGGCGGCAACCGGTCTCGCCTTGGCGGCAACCGGGTCCCGTCCGTCGAGGCGTGGCCCGCGTCGTCCGATGTCCCGCCGGATTGCCACCTCGTTCGGCGGGGCACTACGAAGTAGAGCCCGAACGGTCCGTTGCGCCGGTCGATTCGAGCCCTGGATTGCCGTCCCGGGCGTTGGCTCATGCCGCGTGCACTCTCTAGGATGGCTGCCCTCATGGGCCGTCCAGTCATCGTTTCTGCGTGCCGCTCCGCGATCGGCAAGTTCCAGGGAGCGCTGTCTCCTTTCACCGCACCGCAGCTCGGCGGCTTCGCCGTCGAGGCGGCTCTGAAGCGCGCCAACGTGCCCGCCGCCGAGGTCGAGGAGGTGCTGATGGGCAACGTGCTGCAGGCCGGGCTCGGTCAGAATCCGGCGCGCCAGAGTCTGCGGGCGGCGGGCATCCCCGACTCGGCCGCTGCGGTCACGATCAACAAGGTCTGCGGCTCCGGCCTCAAGACCGTCATGCTGGCGGCGCAGGCCATCAAGGCCGGTGACCTGCGCGTCGCCGTGGCCGGCGGCATGGAGTCGATGACGAACACGCCGTACTACCTGCCCGCGGCGCGGCAGGGGGCCCGGCTCGGTCACGCCCAGGCACTCGACGGCATCGTCTGGGACGGTCTGTGGGATCACTACAACGACTTCCACATGGGCAACACCGGCGAACTGGTCGCCGAGAAGTACGGCGTCACGCGCGCCGAGCAGGACGCCTATGCCGCCGAGAGCCACCGCCGCGCCGTGGCGGCGCAGCAGGCCGGCGCGTTCGACGCCGAGATCTTCGGCATCGACATCCCGCAGCGGAAGAAGGACCCGATCCACTTCGCGGTCGACGAAGGGCCCCGGGCCGACAGCACCGTCGAATCGCTGGCGCGGCTCAAGCCGGCCTTCAAGCGCGACGGCGGTTCGGTCACCGCCGGCAACGCCAGCTCGATCAACGACGGCGCCGCCGCCGTCGTCGTCTGCGACGAGGACTGGGCCGCGGCCAACGGCCTGAAGCCGATGGCCGTCATCACCGGCTATGCCACCGGCGGACTCGCGCCGGAGTGGGTGATGATGGCGCCCGAGGTCGCGACCAAGAAGCTGTGCGCCCTGCTCGGCTGCGGCGTGTCCGACTTCGATCTGGTCGAGATGAACGAGGCGTTCTCGGTGCAGATGGTGGCCCTGCAACGGCAGCTCGAGATCGACCCGGCGCGGTGGAACGTGCACGGTGGCGCCGTCGCCCTCGGCCATCCGATCGGTTGTTCCGGGACCCGCGTGCTGGTCACTTTGCTGCACGCACTGCAGCGCCACGACAAGACGCGCGGCATCGCCGGGCTCTGTCTCGGCGGCGGCAATGCGGTTGCCATGAGCGTCGAGCGGGTCTGACCGCCGGTTCCCTCTCACGAAGTCAACCACGACAACCAACGAGCGAGAAGCAATGAGCGAGAACCAACTCCCCGGGTCCGTCGCCGTCATCGGCGCCGGCACGATGGGCAACGGCATTGCCCAGGTGTTCGCCACCTGCGGCGTCAGGACCTTCATGGTCGATCAGGGCCAGCAGTTCCTCGACCGCGGCGTCGCCAACATCCACAACAGCCTCGGCAAGTTCGTCGAGAAGGGCAAGGTCGCCGCCGATGTCGCCGAGCGCGCCAAATCGCTGCTGTCGGCGACGACCGACACCGACGTGCTGGCCGGCGTCGATCTCTGCATCGAGGCGGTCACCGAGAACCTCGAGGTCAACACCAAGGTGTTCCAGGATGCCGATGCAAAGCTGCCCGGGGGCGCGATCCTGGCCAGCAATACCTCGTCGATCTCGATCACCGTGTTA
>JAGQRA010000978.1 GCA_020425885.1 Planctomycetota bacterium
CCGGCGAAGATGCCGATGCGCTGGCCCTTGCCGCAGGTCAACATGCCGTCGATGGCGGCGACGCCGGTCTCGATCGGCTCGTGGATCGGCGCGCGGTCCAGCGGCGACGGGGTGTGGCCGACGACCGGCCGCAGCGCGCCGACCGGCGGCGGACCGCGATCGAGCGGCCGCCCGATCGCGTCGACGACGCGCCCGAGCAGGCCGGCCCCGACCGGAACCGCGAGCGGGCGATGCTCGTTGGCGACCCGATCCCAGGGCGCGACCCGGTGCTGATCGCCGAGCGCGAGCACGACGGTGTCCGCACCGTCGAAGCCGACGACCTCGGCCATGATCGGCAGCTTGCCGCCGTCGGCCTCGATGGTGCAGGTGTCACCGATCGCCGCGTGCAGTCCGGTGACGTGGATCGCGATGCCGCGGATGCCGCGCACCCGGCCCTCCGCCCGCGGCCGATTGACCACCCGGGCCGCATCGACCGCGCGCTGCAGCGCGTCGGGCAACGTCACGGCTGCCCCTCGCGACGGACCTCGCGACGGACCTCGGCGCTGACGCGTTCGAGCGCCTGCCGCGGATCGTACTGCAGCCGGCCGGCCTCGGTCTCGGCGCGGACGGCGCCGCGGCCGATCCCCGGATCCACCAGCAGCCGCGCCTTGGCCAGCTGCTCGCGCACCTCGGGCTGACCCGCCAGGTTGGCCTCGACGGTCGCCAGATCCTCGGCGTGCAGGTAGACGTTCAGGTCGGCGGCGGAGCTGCCGTGGACGCAATCGCGCAGACAGCGCGCCACCGTCGCGGTCGGATCGACGTGGCCTCGATCGAGGGCGTCGCCGACGATCTCCCTGGCTATGGCGAGGCCCAGCTCGACGGCGATCTCGGCGATGCCGTCGAGGCGTTCGCCGATGATCCGCGGCAGCGTCTCGAAGGCATCGGTCGCCGCGGCGGCGAAGGCATGCAGCGCCATCGAGTCGGCGCGCCGCTGCTTCTCGCGATCGCGCAACGACAGCAACCAGGTCGAACGCTGCGATACCGCGGCGGACCGGCTGGCGCCGTGCAGCCGCAGGCCGACGATCGGTTCGGTGACGGGGATCTTCAGGGTCGTCATCGGCTGCTCACACGAACTGCTCGGCGCCGCCGACCTTGAGTTCGCCCTTGTCCATCATGTCGCGGACGATCTTCAGGATCTCGGTCTGCGCGGCGACGACATCCGACAGCGGGGTCGGCCCCAGCGAGTCGCGTTCCTCCACCACCATGTCGGCGGCGCGCTTGCTGAGATTGCCGAGGATGGTCTCCTCGACCGACGGGATCGCGGCCTTCAGCGACATCGCGAGCTGTCGCGAGTCGACCGCCGACAGCACCTTCTGGATCGACTTCTTGTCGAGCTTGGCGATGTCGTCGAAGGTGAACATCTCCTCGCGGATCGCCGTCGCGATCTCGTCGTCGACGGCCTCGATCTTCTCGAGCACCGCCTTCTCGCCGCCGCCGAGGTTGTTGAGCATCGACGCCGCCGCCTTGACCCAGGCGCCGGGCTCGCTGCGCAGCGAGGTCAGGCCGAGGTCCTTGACCTTGCGTCGCATGACGTCGAGCACGCGCTGCACGACATCGGCCGGTGTCCGATCGAGCGTGGCGACGCGGTGGACGACGTCGGCGCGCAGGTCCTCGTCGAGGCAGACCAGCACCTCGCCGGCCTTCTTGCGATCGAGGTGGGCGATGAACACCGCCGCGATCTGCGGATGCTCCTCGGTCAGCAGCCCGGCCAGGTCGCCCGGCGTCAGCGATTCGAACATCGCGAACGGCCGCTTGGCGAGGATGTCGCTGTTGGCCCGCCGCGACACGTCGCTGCCGCGTTCCTCACCGAAGGCCCGCGTCAGCACGCCGCGCATGAGCCCGTCGACGTCGCCGAGGACCAGCCCGCCCTTGCGCAGCATGTCGACCGATCGCTCGAAAACTCCGAGCAGGACGTCGCGGCCGACGGACAGCTCCTGCAGCTCCTGCATGGCACGCGTGACCTTGTCGACCGAGTCGTCGCTGAGACAACGCAGGACCTGTGCCGCCATGTCCTGATCGATCGACAGCAGCAGGACCGCGATGGTCTTGTCGATGGATAGCGACGTATCCGCCACCTCAGGCTCCCTGCTCGATCAACCAGGTCTCGAGCAGCTTGGCCAGCGCGGCCGGGTCGCTCGCGATCGCGCGCTCGATCTCGCGCCGCATGCGTCGCTGCAGCTCGTCGGGCGACGGCGGCTTCTCCTCGGCTTCGGCCCCGGCACCGGCGGCGCCGGCGACCCCGGCGGGCTGACGGGACGTACGCTTGAACAGGCCGCGCAGGAACAACACGACGACGATCACGCCGAGCACCTGACCGACGGTCGGGCCCCATTGCAGCGCCAGCTCGAGCATGCCGGGCCCGGACGACATCAGCGCCTCGACGTCGACCGCCGGGAAGTCGCCCGGCAGCACGCTGAAGCTGTCGACGGCGTCGCGTTCCTTGTCCCAGCCGACCATCGCCTTCACGGCATTGGCGAGGTCTTCCTTGCTGAAGCCATCGGCCTCTTCGAGCGATCGATCGTAGAACACGGCGACCGTCA
>JAGQRA010000979.1 GCA_020425885.1 Planctomycetota bacterium
CGACCTTCGGCGTGGGGATGATCATGCCGGATGTATGGAAGTAGCGGATCTCGGAGCCGCTGGCGCCGACCATCTGCGGCAGACCGACGTTAGGCACGAACAACTCTGGGCCGATCTCTCCGACCATGTAGGTGTTACCTGCCGCGATCGGGCCGCCTGCGAAGCGGTTCTCAAAGTCGAGCGCGTACTGCATCGCCTGCTCCACAGCCGACTGCACGTCGGTCATCGTCGAGTACAACTCGACGCGGATCTTCTTGTTCTTGACCCTCTCCAGCGCGTCGTTCAACTGCTGCACCCGGTCGCGTGCGGTGAACGTCTTGTCGGCCAGTGTCGCCGCACCGTTCGCGGCCTCCTGCATTCCGGCGCCTGCCTTCAGCGCCTTGTCGCCGGACCCGTCGAGCGCCCTGCCTATGTCGCTGATCACCGGGATGCCCGAGCGCGCCATCGCCCAGAACAGCGGCTGCATCACCTTCAGCAGCCCGCCGATCGCGTTGGCTGCGCTGGCGGCCATGACGAGGAAGAACTCGCCGACCCGCAGCGCCGACCCGGCGATGGTCATCAGCACCTCTTGGATCTTCGGGCCGTTCTGCTCGATCCACTTGGTCGCCTTGCGCAGCCCCTTGGCGGGGTCGACGTCACCGATGCCGGCGAGCGCACCGGCGGTGTCGAAGATGACCTGGCCGATGGCCTCTTTGAAGTTGCCCCACGCCACGTTCGTCTTGTCGATCATGTCGGCCTGCGCTGCCGCCGAGCCGCCGACCTGGCGCTCCAACTCACCCATGATGATCTTCTGGGCGCCGGCGACGTCGTTGACCTCCATCATCGACTTGATCTGTTCCTGCTGCTCGGTGGTGAACTGCACACCGATGCGCGACAGTGCCGTAAGCCCCTTCATCGGGTCGTTCAGCGCCTTGCCGACCATCACCGCGGATGACTGCAGATCCTTGTCGAACGCCACCGACAGGTCGAGCGCGAGGCCGTTGGCTTCCTTGAACGTCTTGCCCTGTACGTTCCCGAACGTCAACAGTACGTTTGTCATCTCGCGGATCGCGTCGTCGTCGATGCCGGACGCCAGCGACAGCGAGTCGATCATCGCCTCGATCTTCTCCGGGGCGTCGGTGCGACCCATCGACCGCAGCACCGCCGCCGTCTGCGACAACGCCTTACGCGCCTGCCGCGCCTCGTCCACCGAGTCGCTGAGGAACCGCACCGCACCGCCGAGCGCGAGAATCGCAGTCGTGGCACCGGCGGCGATGCCGACCATCTTGCCCCAGCCGCTCGACAGCGTCATGGTGCTGCGGTTCAGCCGCTCAGCCTTGCCGTTGGTGATGCCCATCTCGCGACCGGCACGGTCCATCGACCGGGTCATCTGGTCGCCTGCGCGACGCGACGCCGTGGTCATCTCGCGGAACTCACGGTTGACCTCGGACTGCCGCCTCGACAACTCACGGTGCTCGGTGGTCACCCGCTGAATGTCGCGCCGGGTCTGCTCGTACTCGTCCTGCAGACCTTGCTCGCCGGCCTCCATCCGCCGCTGAATGGCGTTGGCGGTGCGCCCCAGCTGCGTCAACTCCTTGCGAGTCTCACGCAACTGCGACGACAGCTCATCCTTGGCGCCTATGACGATCTGCAGGCGGTCACCGGCGCTTGCCATCGTGGGCCTCCTGGTTACGTCGTCGTAGGCGCTTGTCAGCGAAGTCGAGGATCGCCAGCAGCACCGGCAGATCCTCCTCGGGCCGATCCAAGAACGACCGCATCGGGTCGCACTGGAAGATCAGCCCATAGGACACGGCGGCCTGCACGACCTTGTCGTCGCGCAGGCTCAGATAGGGTCGTCGTCGTCATCCCGGCCGGTGAACCCGGCCTCGGTCATCAGTTCCGTTGCGATGGTCAGCGCATCAGCATCGGTGCCGATCAACTCGACGACAGCCGACTTGGCGTCGGCGACGTTCAACTCCCGCCACAGTTCCGGGTCGTTGAACGCCACCGTCTCGCCGTCGACCTCGACCAGTTCGCCGCCGATGCGGATCTCCCGTACCTGCGCGGCGATCAGTGCCCGCGCGAAGTGGGTAGCAGTGCCGCGGCCTTTGTTGACCTTGGCCGCAGCCTTCTGCATCCGCTCGATGTCGAACGAGTCCGTTGGGACGTCGCACAGCAGGTCGAGATCCAACTCGGGAAGGGTTATCGTGATCTGCCGCTCTCGGCGAGCAGCGGCCCGAGCGCGGGCCTGCTCCAGCAGTGAGGACATGTCAGGAACCGACCGCCCACTCGACCACGAGCATCGCCGGGTCCTCGCCGTTGGAGTCCACCTCGGGCAGCGTGGAACGCGCCACCGAGCAGCCGAAGTATTCGACCGGCTTGCCGACCGGAACCCCGGCGTTGTCGATGGCCTGCACGCGGATGGTGCTGCCCTCGAACCGCTCACCGGACTTCAGCG
>JAGQRA010000980.1 GCA_020425885.1 Planctomycetota bacterium
CGGGCCCGGCGGCATCGCCGTCGCCGGGGACCCGGCTCAGACGGGCGCCAACTGGAGCTGGAATCGAGGCTTTCACGGCCAAGGCTGGCCACAGACGAACCTGCACCCGCTCTACGGCATCTCGGAGGTGCTCTTCGTGCCCTTCCCCGACGTGATCGGCACCAGCTGCGGCAGCGCCTCGCTGAGCCGCGACACGCTGCCCGTGCTCGGCACCTCGTTGCTGTGCACGCTGAGCGGCGTGCCGCAGAACGGCATCGGTGGCGTGCTCGTCGACCTCGGCCTGCCGACCGCGGGGACGCCGTTGCCGACACCGCCGTTCGCGGCAGGCTGCATGTCGTACCTCGCGACGTCGGTGACGCTCGGCCTCACGACGCAGCCGAGCCAACAGTTCTCGACCGCGATCCCGAACGACCCGGCCTACGTCGGGCTGCCGATCGCGATGCAGGGGGCGACGATCGACCTCTCGAGCGGTGAGGTCACCTCGACCAACGCGATCGCGGCCCGGGTGCGCGACTGACACGGCGCGACTGACGGTGGCTTTCGAACACCGCCTCGCTCCATCGGCCGCCCGACCTCGGCGGCCGTTTCTGAATGCGGTGTTTCGCCGGGCTGTCGTCTGGCGTGAACGGGGCAGACCCGAAACGGAGAACCGAAGATGACCCTGAAGACCCTGCTCGCAGCGGCTCTGGCCGCCTCCACAGCCCTCGCCCAGGGGCTGAACTACCCGGCCGGCCTGCAGCCCGGCGACGAATACCGCGTGCTGTTCGTGACCGACTCGACCCGCGACGCGACCTCGACCGACATCAGCGTCTATGACGCGTTCGTGACCGCCGACGCCAACGCGGTGCCGTTCCTGGCCGCGCTGAACACCAACTGGCGCGCCGTCGGCAGCACGGCGACGGTCTCGGCGCGGGACCACACGGACACGGTCAGCGGCGGCGTGCCGATCTTCCGCCCCGACGGCGTGCGCGTCGCCGACGACTACGACCACCTGTGGGACGCGGTCACTACATCGCTTCCGGCTGGACCGGCAGTCACCGCCAGCGGTGCCTTGACGACCAACGAGCTCGTCTGGGCCGGCTGCTGGGGCGATGGCACGATCTCCCCGTGGCCGCTCGGCAGCGCTGGTGGCCAGGCGATGGCCGGGATTGCGGACTTCATCAACCACTTCTGGGTGCTCTGGGCCCCGCACCCCGTGACCAGCAGCCACCGCCTCTACGGCATCTCCGACGTCTTGAAGATGCCCTACCCGGACTACCCGCGGGACCTGAAGCCCGGCGACCAGTTCCGCATCCTGTTCGTCACCGACTCGACCCGCGACGCGACCTCGTCGAACATCAACGACTACGACGACTTCGTCACCGCCGATGCGCAGGTGGTGCCGGCGCTGCAGCTGTTCCAGACCGACTGGCGCGCGGTCGCGAGCACTCCGTCGGTGTCGGCGAGGTCGCACACCGGCACGACGGGTAGCGTGGGTGTGCCGATCTACCGTCCCGACGGGACGCGAATCGCGAACGGCTACGCGCACCTCTGGGGCACGATTCTCGCAACGCTCCTGGCGCCGCCGAACATCACCGCCACTGGCGCCGTGACGTCCGCTTCGCGCGTCTGGACGGGAACCTCCGCTCAGGGCGTGTCGCTCGGCAACCAGCTCGGCGCTGTCACCGGCAGCTCCTTTGCCGGAGAACCGGGTTCCACCGGGCTCTGGCACTACTTCGATTCCGGGGCACAGGGCGCGAACCGTCCCCTCTACGGCATCTCGGACGTGATCACCGTTCCCGAGCCGAAGCACCCGCAGGACCTGCAACCGGGCCAGCGCTACCGCGTGCTCTTCCTCACCGACGGCACGCGCGACGCGACCTCGGCGAACATCACCGACTACGACGACTTCGTCAGCGCCGACGCCGATGCCGTGCCGGCGATGCGTCTCTACGACACCGAGTGGAAGGCGGTCGCGAGCACGCCGTCGGTGTCGGCCAAGGTGCACACCGGCACCGACCCCAGTGTCGCTGGCGTGCCGATCTACCGCCCGGATGGGACGCACGTGGCGAACGACTACGCCAGCCTCTGGTTCGGGGGGTTGGGCGCGCTCCTGGCACCTCCGAACGTCACGGCCAGCGGCGCCGTGAGGTCCGCTCCCGCGTACGTCTGGACCGGCACCGACTTCCATGGCAACGCCACCTTCGATCCGCTCGGTGATGCCAACGGCTACGCCTGGGAAGGGGACGCGGGCAGCATCACAGTCGGTTGGATCTGGGCCAACAGCAACCATCAGTCGCACCTCCGCCCGCTCTACGGGATCTCGGAGGTCCTCTTCGTGCAGGGAAAGAGTGTA
>JAGQRA010000123.1 GCA_020425885.1 Planctomycetota bacterium
CGTCGGCCGAGCTCGGCGAGACGCGGCGTTCGAACATGGTCTTCAAGCCGAAGACCGAGGCCGATTGGCTGCGCATGTTCGGCGCCTGAGCGGCCGAGAAGAAGACCTGATACGGCCTAGGCTCTGAGCGACGGCGGCTGCTGCGCCACGGTCACAGGGCGATGACGCCGGCTACGCCGAGGAAGACGGCCAGCAGCAGCCAGCAGATCCACAACACGATCAGGCGCCGGTTCTCGCGACGCTGCTGTTCGGACCCTTCGACGCTGGCCATATGCCGCGGTCATCGGCACATCGACGGCGGCAAATGGAGTCGACGCGCCCTTGGCAGGTCGACCAGGGGTCGGCAACCGCTACTTCTTGGCCGCGGCCTGATCGGGCACGGCTGGGGCGACGGCGGCATCGGCCCTGCGGCCGGCCCCGTCCGCCGACTCACCCGCTGCAGGATACGGCGCCGGCATCGCGACCATGCCGCGCCGGAAGGCATGCACGAACAGCCGGAAGCCGCGTTCGTAGTCCTCGATGCCCAGCTCGACTCCCTGCATCTCGAGGTACGCGTTGTTGAGCCTCGATACGGCATGCGCGACGACCTCGACCGAGTGCTTGCGCTCGCCCGCCCGCAGCGCGGCCAGATCCCGACGGGCGCGCTCGGGCAGGTTCATCCGCAACCAGGCGTTGTCCTTCGCCGACGGACCAACCATCGCGTAACGCAGCATCTGCAGCGCGGTGGCGTAGCGCGCCTCGGCATGATCGGCACGAAGGCCGGCGACGAAGCTCACGAGGTTGGCATCGGCCTCGCCGCAGTAGCCGAGCACGTGCGCCAGTTCATGGCCGCTGACGGCGAGCCGGATCGGCGGCGGCAGGGCAGGATCGACATTCGCTTCCAGCGTCCACGGATAGCACACGCCGTACGTGCCCATCGCCATCAACCAGCCGGCCGGCGGATGCTTGACGTAGCGCGGCGCCACCGGCGACCAGCCCTCCTCGGTCGACACCAGCTCGCGCTCGGCAGCGGCGATGGCCCGCCAGGCGGCCGGCATGTCCAACTCGGCGTCGGGTTCGGGGGCGTCGCGTCGCACGATCGCCAGCAGGCGCAGGCCGACGTCGCGGACCTGGTCGTAGCCGACCCTGTGTTCGAGCAGATGCCAGCGCTCCTCGATCGGCACGCGGCGGTAGCCGAACCCCCAGAGCAACAGGAACAGCGCGCCGACGTAGAGCAGGACGCGCCCGAATCGCAGCGCGCCGAACAGCCACAGCCGCGGGCGCGAGACCCCCTGCCGCCGCGCGCGCCGCCATCGTCGCCATGCGAGCAATGGCCACAGCAGCGGCACCAGCATGATGGCCGTGAACGACAGCGGCCACGGCACACGCCCGGTCAGCGACACCAGGGCAAGCTGGATCCACGGGAAGACCGACGTGCAGTAGCCGACTTCGATCCAACGCGCCGGCAGCGTCATGCCCAGCACGACGACAGCCACCGCGCCCATCACCAGCCAGCGTCGCAGTCCCGCACGATCATTGCCCACCGCCGCAGGGTAGCTGCGGCGGCGATGGAAACGACCACGACCTCGGAATCCAACCCGCCTCGCCGGCGGCAACCGCCGGCTCCTACCGTCCCTGGCGCCGCTCCTCGAGTTCGGCCAACGTGCGCGGCCAGTCCTTCTTGAGCAACGCCGACAGTCCGCGGTCGGCGAGCAACCGACCGCCGCACTGACACTGCGCGCAGTAGTTGCACTCGTTGTCCGCGTAGCGGATCCGCTGCACGGTCGCGCCGCAGTCGGGGCAGGGCTCGCCATAGCGGCCGTGCACCGCCATGCCGGGACGGAACGCGGTCACCTTGTCGGGAAAGCCGTCGCCGACCTCGTCGCGCAGAGTGTCGGTCCACTGCCGCAGCACGGCCTGCGCCGCCTGGCACAGCCGCTCGGCGTCGGCGTCGGCGACGCGCGAGGTCAGCTGCGCCGGGCTCAGCCGCGCCCGATGCAGGATCTCGTCCGAGTAGGCATTGCCGATGCCGCTGAACAGCCGCGGGTCGCACAGCGCACGCTTCAGCGTCCGGTTCTCGCGCCGCAGCGCCGCCGCGAACTCGGCCGCGGTCGCCGCCATCACCTCGAGTCCACCACGATCGAACTCGGCCAGCCCGTCCCGCCCCCGCACCACGTGCAACGACGCCCGCTTCTTGCTGCCGGCCTCGGTCAACACGATCGTGCCCGGCGTGAAGTCGAACGCGGCGAGATCGATCCTGCCGCCGATGGGTTTGCCCGCGGGATGCCACCGCAGCCGACCGGCGATCATCAGGTGCAACACCAGGAACAGCTCGCCGTCGAAGGCGAACACGAGACGTTTGCCGAGCCGTTCGACGCCGCGCAGCTCCCTGCCGACGACGGCGGCGAGCGGCGGTTCGACCGTGCGCAGCAGGAACGAACTCCTGAGGCGGACATCGACCAGCACCTCGCCGACCAGCATCGTCGCGAGCCGTTCGCGATAGACGGTGACGTCGGGCAGCTCGGGCACGCTACTTCGTCACCAGGAGCGCGGCATCGTCGAGCCAGACCTCGCCGCCCATCACCATGACGACCTGCACGACCGCGCGCACGGCGCCGCCCCGGTCCCAGCTCTTCTCGTAGCGCTGCCATGCCGCATCGCCCTGCAATCGGGCGACATCGGCATCCTTGGCGACGACTTCGTCGTTCTCGTCGTAGAGCCAGACCTTGATCCAGGCATTCCCCGCGCCACTCGTCTTGGCGCGCACCGCGAAGGTGACGGACCGGCCCTCGGGCAGCGCGACCTCCTGCAACAGCAGATCGAGCGGCGGTCCGCCGGTCTTGCTGAGGTGCAGCGCGCGCTTGCCTTCGACCTTGTCCTGGGTGTCGGCCGCGACCGTGAGTCGACCGCTGTTGTCGATCTCGCGCCAACCCTTGGCGCCGTCCTCGAAGCCGGCGTTCTGCAGCAGATTGCCGTCGCGTTGGACCTCCGGCCGGTCGGACGGCCAGCTCGGCGCCGGCGCCGGCTTGTCGCCGAACAGCCAGGTCAGGTTGGTGCGCAGCCGCGGAAGCGGCGCATCGTTCCACCCGTGTCCTCCCGAGTAGGTCGACAGCTTGACCTCGGCCCCGGCCTTGTCGAGCGACGCGAAGGCGCGTTGGACATGGTCGAAAGTCGTCACCTGATCATCGGGGGACTGATCGAGCACGAAGCGCCGCTTCTTCGCCGGCCGCAGCGTTGCCTTGGCCACGGGGCGATACACCGACATCGCGATGTAGCCGCGCTCGAACGGGGTCTTCTTCGCCGTGGTCAGGAGATACGCGACCGGACCGCTCGACGACCACGCCAGCACCGCGATCCGTGTCGGGTCGATGACGTGCTCGGCCGCGACCGCGTCGACGACGGCGAGCACGTAGTCCTCGGTCGTGTAGCGCATGCCCTTCACCTTCGACTTGCTCGTCGGCCAGACGATCTGCTGCTCTTCGGTCCACTTCACCGCGGTGACCAGGACGCCGACACAATCCTCCGGCGCGGCATCGAGGATGCCGTTCTCGACGAAGGGCAGGAAGTCGCGCGTGCCGTCGCCGCCCGGGAGCACGACGAGCAGCGGATGCTGCGCCGCCTTCTGCTTGGGCGGGATCGTGAAGTAGAGGCTCCGTTCGTGGGTCGCGAGGGTGTGTTCGACGGCTCGCGAGGCGGCCTGCTGGGCCGACAACAGTGGGGCGAGGAACACGGCGAGGACAGCGAGTCGGCGCGGCGGGTCGATCGGCATGTCGCCATGATAGCTGCGCCGACGGCATCCCGGCAGCGCCAGCAGCAATCCACGCAATCCACCCGCGAGCGCACGGACCCCTTGAGACGAATCGGCACATGACCACCTGCTCGGTCGCCGCTGAGCAGCGCGCCTCTCGGCGCGCCTGCTCCTGCCCTGGCGGCCCGAGCCGCCTCCCTTCGCGACTAGTAGTCGAGCACGGGCTCGGGAAGCTGCAGGGCACCGGCCTGCGGATGGGCATCGAACCAGCCCCGCAATCGCTCCTCGCCGTCCGACACGTGCATGTTGGCGATGCCGGCCAGCAGGCTCAGGGTGGCGAAGCGGATGTCGCCTTCGTCCTCGGTCACCTGCCCGAGCAACTCGAACAG
>JAGQRA010000981.1 GCA_020425885.1 Planctomycetota bacterium
GTCGTCGACGACGACGACGTCCAGGCCCAGGCGCCTGGCCCGGCCGAGTTGCAGGACTTCGCGAACGACATCACCGACCCGGCCGGCTTCATTGAAGGCAGGGATGACCAGGACGGTGGTGTTCTGCAAATGTGGCTCCGGACTCGAAGTGAACCGCGGTCTGCTTCGGCGTGCCGCGCCCGCCGGACGGCGGCCACCTGCGACCGGTCGCGGCATCGGTTCGCGCTCGACGTGCCCGGCAAGCGTAGTTGGGCAGAGGGCGGCCGCCAGCCCAAAGTGCCAGGGCTCGGCGCCTACTCCCACTCGACCTGGCTGACCTCGAGGTCGCGCCTGGGCGGGGCGTGGTCCGGGGCGTCGCCGACGGTCCTGCCCTTGCCCCTCATCCTGCGGATCGCGGATTCGAACCACCACTCGGCCTCACCGAAGGCCGGTTCGAGGTCGGTGAGCCACGATGCCCGGTCGTCGAACCTGGCGAAGAAGACGCGGTTCACCCACGACGGGTCACGTCCTTGCAGGAACTTGAGCACGAACACCTTCTCACCGGCGATCTCGCTGATGCCGTCGACGAGGACCTTGCCGGGAGTCGCCGACATCGATGGTCCGCGGACGGTGCGACAGAGCCCCGAGGTCCGGCTCACGGCGCCCGTGAAGATCTCGAACGCGCGCGCCAGGGGCACCTCGAAGTAGTGCTTCGGTCCGGTATTTCGCTCCACGAACATGTAGTAGGGGATCGCGCCGAGCGACTCCTGCTGCTGCCAAAGATCGCTCCAGACCTCGGCGTCGTCATTGACGTGACGGATCAGCGGAGCCTGGCAACGGACCACCGCACCGGTGCTTCGGATCCGGGCCACCGCCTCCCGCGCGGTGTGGGTCGAGAGCTCGCGGGGATGGCTGTAGTGCGCCATGATCGCCAGATGCCGGCCGGCCGCCTGCACCTCCTCGAACAGCCGGGCCAGATCGTCGGCGTCCTCGTCGGTGGTGAAGCGATGGGGCCAGTAGGCCGGGGCCTTGGTGCCGATGCGGATGCTGACGATGTGATCCAGTTCGGGATCGAGCAGCGGCTCGATGTAGCGACGCAGCACCTTGGTCTTCATGACCATCGGGTCGCCGCCGGTGAACAGCACATTGGTCACCTCACGGTGCGCCTTCAGGTATTGCGTCAGCCCGTCCGCTTCCCGGGCCGCGAACTTCATCTCGTCGAGACCGACGAACTGGGCCCAGCGGAAGCAGTAGGTGCAGTAGGTGTGGCAGGTCTGACCGCTGCTCGGGAAGAACAGCACGGTCTCGCGATACTTGTGCTGCATCCCGGGCTGGGGCACGCCTTCGACCCGAGGCACGTTGAGTTCGACCTGCGCGGCGGGGTGCGGGTTGAGCGATCGCCGGATGGTGAGGGCTTCGCTCTCGATCGCGGCCTTGTCCGCGTCGTTGCGCAGCAGGTCGATCATCCGGTCCAGATCGGCCGGGGCCAGCATGCTCGGCTGGGGGAATGTCAGCTGGAAGATCGGATCCGTCGGGACTGCGCCCCAGTCGATCAACTCATCGACCACGTACTCGTTCACCCGGAACGGCAACACCTGGGCCACTGCCCTCATCGCCAGCAGGGCCTCGTTGGAGAAGGACCGGAGCTGCGGTATCCGATCGAGATCCCTCCCGGTGAACACCTTGAACTTGCGGTCTCGAGCTGACATCTGCGCCATGAGTCTCCTGGGTCGGAGGTTACGCTGGTTCGCCAGAGATGGCGGGGGAGGCCCGAAGCGAAAGTGTCCGCTAGGCCGAAAACGCGCCGTCCAGCAGGTGTGCGCGCGAAATGGGGAGGGAGATCATAGTCCCCGGTGCCCGGATGGGCCAGACCGACGCATCGCGGTACGCCATGCGCGGACACCTCGGGTGACGCGGATTGCCGCCGGGGCAGCACATTGCGTGGGCGCCGAGCTGGGTCGGTTCTTGCCGAGGTGATTCCACTTCTCGAACCAGCAACCAGGGCATCTGAGTCGGCGCCGCCGGTTCCTCGCGCCGGGTCAGGGTCCGGGCGGGGCCCGGGCGACCAGCACGACCTCGACCAGATCGATGTGAAGCTCGCTGCGATCGCCGTGTTCGATGTCGCCGATCACGGTGACGCGGAACTTCCCTTTGCTCGACACATGGCGCAGGCTCGAGGTCGTGAACGACATCTCGTGCAGTCCGGTCGATTCGGGTTCGATCTCGACCGCGGTGTCGAAGCGGCTCTCGGTCGGATTGTGCACCGACATCCTGAGCGCCGAGTCGCCGCCGACCCGGCCGATGCTGGCGATGGCGCGGACCCTGAGCTCGAGCACGTCGAGCGGGTCGTCGAGCGGCAGCGTGAAGACGCAGCTGATGCCGGCGACCTGGCGGGTCGAGCTGGTGTTGGTACGCAGGACGAACTCGTGGCCGTCCTCGCTGGCCAACTGGCTCAGGCTCGGCAAGGTCGGGCTGTAGCCCTCCGCGATCTGCACCTCGGCCTCGGTCACGTCGAGCGCGACGGGTGGCGCCGCGATGGGGATGTCGGGCACCGCGGCCAGCATCTCGAGCCCTTCGAGCGCGTAGCGCTTGTCGGGCCAGACCAGGGTCGGTGTGCCGCCGGCAATCGGCAGCACGACCAGGCGCAGCGGCTCGCGACCCTGCTCCGGCTCGGCGAGGCCGAAGAAGATGCGGTCCATCTGCGGGGTGAAGCGGGGCAGGCCGATGTCGCCCGTGGTGGCGAAGATCGTGGTCACGATGCCGGTGGTGATCTCGACCGAGCACAACAGCGCGCTGTCGCCTGCCAGTCGGCGGGCGAACAGCAGCGAGTTGCCATCGGGCGCGAAGGCCGGATCGCGATCGCCCTGCCCGTCGCCGAGCGCGCCGCCGCCGTCGGTGAGCGGGGCGGGTCCGCTGCCGTCACCCTCGGCGAGCCACAGGCGATGCACGCCGTCGGCATCGCGGCGGACGAAGGCGACCAGGCCGGTGGTGCGCGACCAGTCCGGTTCGCCGTCGGCGAAGCCGGCGGGCGGGATCAGGAACGGGCGCGGGTCCTGGCCGTCGGGGTCGCAGAGCCACAGGCTCTTGTCGCCCGCCCGGTCGCTGGCGAACAGGATCGAGTCCCCGGTCGGTGACCAGCACGGCTCGTCGTCGAGGCTGCTGTTCAGCGTCAGCCTGATCTCGGTGCGCGAGCCGTCGAGCACGGCGGTGAACAGCTCGCGGCTCGCGGGATCGGCGCTGCCGCGTTCCCTGGCGAAGACGATGGTGTTCTCGTCGGGGTGGAGCCGGGCACGACGCTCGATGCCGTTGCGGTCGGCGATGCGGTCGGTGCCGAGGTTCTGCGCCGTGCGCAGGGCGATCTCGCTGAAGCCCATGGCGTTGTTCAGGCGTGACCGACAGAGCAGCAGTTCGGGCGTGATCGTGGTGCCGCCGAGCGGCGTGGCCCCGCCGCCGCCCGAGAAGCCGCAGCCGGTCGCCGCCAGCAGGACGGTGACCAGCGACAGCGGCAGAGCGTGGCGGCCCCAACGTGGCGAACTCGACATCACGGCATGCTCGCCGTTGTCGCCGTCGCGAGCAACCGGGGCGAGCGGTATGAAGGTCGGCGTGCGCGTCGATGAGTTCGATTTCGAGTTGCCGCCTGGGCGCATTGCCACCGCACCGGCGGAGCCGCGCGACAGCGCGCGGTTGCTGGTCCACGACCGCGCCTCGCGTCGCTCCGAGCATCGCGTGTTCGCCGACCTCGGCAGGTACCTGCGCGCGGGCGATCTGCTCGTCCTCAACGACACCAAGGTCCGACCGTGGCGATTGCGCGGACGCCGCGCCACGGGCGGCAGCTGCGAGTGCCTGTTGCTGCGGCTCGACGGGCGCTGCGGCGAGGGTTTCGTCAAGCCGAGCAAGAAGCTCGGGCCCGGTTCGGTGCTGACGATGGAGGACGGCGGGCTCACGATCGTGCTCCGCGAGTCGCTCGGCGGCGGTCGCTGGCGGCTCGAGCTCGATGCCGTCGAGGGCGATGTCGCCGGCGCCATCGAACGCCATGGCCGCGCCCCGTTGCCGCCCTACATCGCGCGCGACGGCCGCGAGGACGTCATGCACGACCGCGAGCGTTATCAGACGGTCTTCGCAGCGCGGCCCGGGGCGGTGGCGGCGCCGACGGCGGGGCTGCACTTCACGCCGGAGCTCTTGTCGTCGCTGCGGTCGCAGGGCGTCGAGACCGCGACCGTCACCCTGCACGTCGGCGAGGGCACGTTCGCGCCGCTGCGGACCGAGGTCGTCGAGGATCACGAGATGCACGCCGAGGTCTACGAACTGCCCGACGCCACGGCGACGGCGATCGCGCGGACGCGCGACCGCGGCGGCCGCGTCATCGCCGTCGGCACCACGAGCTGTCGCACCCTGGAGACCTGCGCCGGGCCCGATCGCCACGTGTCAC
>JAGQRA010000982.1 GCA_020425885.1 Planctomycetota bacterium
AGCGGGACGGGTGATCGGCAAGGGAGCTTCGCACCTGTCGCGCACGGACCCGATCCAGTACCTGGTCGATCAGCGTGCCCCGATGATGCGCGATGACGCGCTCGAGGCACTGGGCTTCCGGCTCGCCAAGACAATGCGGGCCGGCTACGACGTGCTTCGTTTCCATCTGCGCGAGAACTTCGATCGCGGTCGCCTGCTGGCAGGACAACGGATCGACCTCGCCGCGCAGGCCGGAATCGAGCGTTACGAGCTGACGTCGGGCGGCTTCCCGTCGGCCTACCACGCCGTTTCCTTCGCCCCCGTCGATGCTCTGTCACACGACGGCAATGCGACCCTGCATGACCTGCTCCCGAACAGCAGCATCGAGCCGCTCACGATCGGCGTGTTGTTCTCGACCGAGAGGCTCGTCGGCGTCGCATCGCATGAGCCGCTCCTGACCGTGTCCTACCGCGGTCCCGCGGCGGACGCCGAGCCCGGGACGCCGGGCACGTTCCTGCTTCGCGGCAGCGACGGAGAGATCGTGGCGAACATCCCACCCGCCGATGTCGGACCGACCGAAGGCGGGAGGATGCCCTGCGAAATGGCGCTGTCCGAGATCGCTGATGACCGAGCCGGCGTTCGCCTGCGAATCCGGGTTCGAGTTGCCCCAGGTGGCGGAGACCGGCATGCGGACTTCTCGTTCGAACTCGGCCTCGAGTCCTGGCCGCGTTGAACGTCCCTTGGCCTTGGTGGCTGTCGCCGCGCGCCAGGGCGCGTCAGAGGAGGATCGTGCCGAATCCGGACGGCACGAGCCCGAGCACGTTGGCGCCCGGGTCGAGGCAGAACCAGGTGGCGTGGAAAACCATCGGCGACAGTCCGGCCTGACCCGGGATCTGCAGGATGTGGGTCGCATCGCCCGCCAGGCTCGTCACCGCGAACGCCGCCGTGAGCAACGGGTCGTGCCAGACGATGCAGCCCGGTGCGCCGAACGGCGTCAGATCGAGCGGTAACGCATAGGGGCCTGAGGTCGCGGTGTTGAAGCCGAACGCGAGGATCGCAGGCCGGCCGGGCGGTCCATGGTGAAGGTGGATGTCGAAGGGCGATCCGAGCTGCGGCCAGGCGCCGACCGTCGCCGCGATCTGCGGCATCAGGGCCGTCGCGCCGACACAGGTGCCGTCGTGCGCGACGAAGTTGCCGTCGTCGAACAGGAAGCCGAGCTTGATGCCGAGGTTGTCGAACCCGGAGGACGTCGGCGGCTGCCCTGCGGTCCACCCGAGCCGGTAGGCACGCGGCAGCGAATTGCCTGCGCTCGCCCGCAGCTGCAGGAAGTAGCCGTTGGAGTTCGGCGGCACCGAGCCCGTGTCGATCACGTGCCAACAGATGAAATCGATCACCAGATTGTCGGCCGGCGATTGTGGCGCCCAGAGGTAGGAGTTCTTCAGTCCGAGCGGGATCCAGCGATCGCGCTCGAAGCGCACGAGCAGCGGGCCGCGGTGGACGACGGTCGGGTTGGTCAGGTTGTTGGCCCAGATGCCGGACAGCGCCGTCGCCTGCGTGGTCCCCATGCGGATCTCGAAGTCGCCGTAGTAGATCTGCGATACCTGCTGCGGCAGGACATTGTGGATCCGCGGGTTGACGAACAGGTCCCGGATCCGGTGCGGGGTGTTGCCGAGCACGCTCTGCATCACCAGCTGCTGCTGGCGCACGCCTTCCGAGCCGAACGGGAAGGCATTGCCCACGCCGGTCAGCGGACTGGCGTCGTCGGCGTAGAGGATGTTCTGCTGGCTGGGAATCGCGCTGCCGAGCAGCACGACCGCAATCGGGAGGAGTCGCATCTGTCGGGTCCCGTATCGGGGATCGGCCGTAGCCCACGATAGTGATTCGCCTCGAACGCGGGTTGTTGGCCGTCACCCGACCCGGCGGTGCCTGGTCTGGACACCGCGAGGTCCTCGCGGCTAGGAGTCTGCGCCACGGGATGATGCCCCGAGGCTGAAGATTCCGGCGAAGGAAAACCCTGCGGCCCAGCACCCTATCGTAAGTGGGGCATGGGCTCGTTCCGCAA
>JAGQRA010000983.1 GCA_020425885.1 Planctomycetota bacterium
CGGCGAAGATGCGCACCGGCAGCGGCTGGCTGCCGAGGACCACCGGATAGTCGAGGCTGGTCGCCGATGAGGTGCCGATGTCCCACGACCCGTCATTGTCGATGTCGAGGAACACCGGGCTCATCTGGCAGGCCGGCGTCTGCTCCAGTCGCAGCATGGCGGTGATCGGAACCGGCGAGGAGAACTCGACGACGATGTCGCCGCGCGCGGCCGACCAACAGCCGTAGCAGCCGAACGGCGGCGAATCGGCGGTCACGTGGACCGTGGTCGTCAGGCCCACGGTGAGAGCACTGGTGCCGACCGAGGACAGGTTCAGGCTCGCGGTGCCGGCTACCGGCAGGCTCCGGTTGACGACCGGGCCGCCGAGCGGCTGGTAGTCGATGCTCAGGGTGCCGTGCGCGGTGATCTGCACCGTCTGCGCGGTGAGTGCGGTGCCGATGAGGCCGAGAGCAGCGAGCTGCAGGGCGTGGTTCACGGTCGCATTGTACGCATTGGTCTCGGCATCAGGGCTTCGGCCTGCATCGGCTTCGCCCTGTCGCTCGATCCCGGCCTTTCAAGGCGCGCCGCCGACGTGCCGGTGCTCGCACGACGTCACGGTGAGGGAGGGGAGGAGAGCGGGAACATGCCAGCTGGAATACTGTCGTGGCCATGCGCCTGCCGTATCTCATCGCCGTCACCTTGCTCGCTGCCGTGGCCGTGGCGCAGGTGCCGCCCCGTGCCCAGGTCCTGAACCCGACCGGCAGGCCGTACGAGCCGAAGCTGGTCCGCGTCGGCGATCGGGTGCATGCCTGCGGCTATCTGCCGGACCAACCCGCCAGCGGTTTCATCGACTACGCGCGCTCGGATGACGGTGGTCGCACCTGGCCGGTGCTCGGGCGCGCGATCGCGTATGCCGAGGAGTTCGACGGGGTCGCCGCCGATGGCGATACCGTCGTCGCCCTGGTCAACTCACGCTACTTCGGCCCGCACACGATCACCTCACTGGACGGCGGGCAGAGCTGGTCGTTGCCCGTGCGCATCAGTCAGCAGAGCGGGCCCAACCCGATGCACGGTGCGTGCCTTGCGGTCTCGGGCGCGACCGTCAACGTCAGCTGGTTCGAGGACCGCGGCGCGGCCGGCCGTGCGTTCGCCAACCGCTCGCTGGACGGCGGCATGACGTGGCAGCCGTCCGATACGCGGCTCGATGCCGGCGCGACGACGGGGCCGCTGCCGCTGTACTTCTACACGATGCGGATGTTCGGCGATGGCCCGGTGCTCAATGTCCTCTGGGATCACAGCTCGGCCACCGGCGACGTCGTGCTGCAGCAGCGCTCGGCCGATGGCGGAGCGAGCTGGCTGCCGGTCGCCGCGACCAGGAGCGGCGGCTGGATGCAGTGTGCCGGCGGCGACGGCAGTCTGCTGCTGTTCTCGCCGCGCGGCTCCAACCTGATCATGCGGTCGGGAGACGGCGGCGCGACGTGGGCCGCGCTCACGAACCACGCGGTGCAGAGCCCGTACGAGATCGCCGTCGAGGGCGCGAAGGTGCTGGTCGTCGGTGGCGTCGGCAGCCCGTTCCTGATCCTCGAGACGGATCTCTCGCAGGACGGCGGGCTGACCTGGCTGGCGACGCCGTTCGCCGGCGGGCAGTCGTATCCGTTCCTGCCCCATGCGCTGATCGCGGACGGGACCGCCTTCGTCACCCTGGTGCGATCGGGCGCCGGGCCTGCCGGCACCGTGCTCGCGAGCGACACCGGAGTAGCATGGCGGCCGCTCCGCGGCGACGCCGGCCTCGGTCTGTGGGCCGGCGATGCAGGGCTCATCGCGACGACGCGAACGGCGACGACGGGCTTCGATCTCTACGCCTACGTGATGGCAGGTCACGACTCGCTCGGCGCCGGTTCGCCCGGTACCGGTGGCATCGTCCCGCGGCTCGAGGGTTCGGGGCTGCCCCTGCTGGCGCATACGTTCCGGCTGCGCGCCAGCTCGGTCCGGGGCGGGGCGGTGGTCGCGTTCCACGTCTCCTTCGACCCGCCGATCAGCGTGCCGTTGGGCGCCGCGACGCTCTACCTGCAACGGCCGATCGGGCCGTTCACGGCCATCGCCAGCGGTGCGAATGGTGCCGCCGCGGTTGGCACGGCTGCGAAGCCGATCGCGGTGCCGCCGAGCGCGTCCCTGGTCGGGCTCGGCATGGTCTCGCAGGCGTTCGTGCTCGACGCCGGCGCGCCGTTCGGCTTCTGCGCGACACGCGCCGTCGAGACCTGGTTCGATTGAGACCTAGAAGCAGTGGATCTGCACGCCGTTGCTCGCGGTCAGAACGAGCGCGCCGCCCTGCAGCGCGATCGGCAGCATCTGGATGTAGGTCGTGCCGGTCACCGTGGTCGGGATCGACCACATCTTGGTCGCATTGCCGGTGGCGTCGGCGGCGGCGATGGCGACGCCCTCGGCATTGCACAGCAAGGTGCAGCCGCCGAGCAGCGGCAACGACACCTGCTGCGAGCCGGTGGCGACGATCACGGGGCTGCTGGGGAAGCAGCCGGTGGCGAGCACGGTCAGGTTACGCGTCGTGCCGGCGACGATCTCCGTTCCGGCGGCCTGCACGCCGCCGCAGCCCTGGCCGTAGCTGGTGATGTTGCACGTCGCGGTCTGGTCGGGCATGAACCAGACCGAGATCTCGCTGTATCCGCGGTTGTAGGTGGCGACGCCGACGCCCGGCATCTGGCACTCGTTGTTGATCCGCACGACCACCTGCCCGCTGGCGCCGATCGTGTAGGGGATCGCGACGCTGCCGGTCGTTCCCCGCGCGTATTCGACGGTGCCGTCGTTGTCGAGGTCGACCGTGGCGAAGGCCGTGCCGTTGACGCCGGCGTTGGCGAGCAGCGTGATGCGGAACTCACCGGCCGTGCCCTGCGGTGCGCTGAAGGTCGCCAGGACGCTGTGCGCGCCTGGCACGGCACCGGTCTGGGCAACGGATGCCGACGAGCCCGCGAAGTCGCCGGCAGTGCCGCGGCAGGCAGCGTGTTCGAAATAGTTGAGGCCGATGCCGCCGTCGTAGGGCTGGGTCGGGTAGATGCTCGTCGACGCGAACAGCGACTTGCCGGTCGGGTACTGGCTCGTCGA
>JAGQRA010000984.1 GCA_020425885.1 Planctomycetota bacterium
AATTGGTTAGAGTACCGGACTGTCGATCCGGTGGTTGCGGGTTCGAGTCCCGTCGTCCTCGCCATCTCAAAAGCCCCGAGAACGGCCACCAAGGCTGTTCTCGGGGCTTTTTCTTGTTCAGAGGGGCGCCCGGCCAGGCTGCGGGGAAGCGGGGCTTTTCGGGCGGAATCGGGGCCAAGTTGTAACCGCGGGTGTAACCGCGGGGGCGCGAGGCGGTCTTGTGGCGAGGCGGCGCGGGGAGGGACGTGTCCTTGGGGCTGCTGCGCCGACGGCTGGTTGGAGCCCCGAGGCGTGGCGCAGGCGAGGCGGCAATCGCGACCCTGGCGGCTGCGCCACCTGGTCTCGTTCCCATCTGGCTTGCCAGGCGGGCAAGCTCGAGGGCATCGCGGAGACGCAGGACTAGGCTGGGAGTCCCCGGAGAGGGAGAGAGCGAACGCACTCAGGCGCACGGCCATCGCAGTGCGGCTCGAAGGAGCGCGGCGATGATGCAGCTTGGGCTCTTCCCGGTCGAACGTCGGTGCACGGATTGCAACCGTGAACTCGAGAACCAGGGCATCCCGTGCGGCTGTGGTGCTCTCCTGTGCGAGGCGTGCTACGACCGAGTGCACCAAGACCATGGCGCGTCGTTCTCGGGGCTCGACGTCCACTTCTCGTCCGGGAGAAACGAGTGGTACACGCCGAGCTGGTTCCTCGACTTGGTCGTTCGCGTGTTGGGTCGCATCGACCTGGACCCCTGTTCGAACAGCCGGACGGAGCCCAACGTGCCCGCCAGGCGACACTTCACGGTTCGCGAGGACGGACTGTCGAGAGCGTGGAGCGGGAGCGTGTTCATGAATCCGCCACACGGAGCACAGCTGAGCGCCTGGATTCGGAAGCTCAAGAGTGAGCACGAGGCGGGGTCGGTCACGGATGCCCTGGCGCTTGTGCCGGCAAGGACCGACACGCAGTGGTTCTTCGAACTTCGTGCCTACCCGCGTTGCTTCGTCCGAGGACGGGTGAAGTTTCGCGGTGGAAGAAACTCGGCGCCGTTCCCTTCAGCAGTGTTCTACCTCGGGGCGCGCGTGGACCTGTTCTGCTCGACGTTCGCGAAGATCGGGGACGTGTTCGAGTTGCGGGGGGAGGGAAGCGCTCGTCCCGGAAGTTAGGAAAGCAGGAAGAAGATGACGTAAGGAGCTGTGAAACCAGCGGTTTACGGGATTGGGAGGGCGAAGCGTGCAGGCCAGCGTGCAGGCGGGAGGAGCACGAGCTGGCACTTCTAGTCACTCTGTGGCCGCAGCTCGGCGACTCGCTCCGCGGAGCGATCCTGAATCTCGTCAAATCGGCGGCGGAGATGGCGCGACACGACCGAGAGGGTCAGCGATGACCCTAGAGCGAGGTGCGGTCCTGACTTCATTCGCGAGACAGAGCTCGACGACTAGTTCCATGTTCTTGTGGGGTGCCGCTACGCGAATCGTGCTCCGGCCGCGAACGCAGGCCACCTGGCGCTGGTCTCCTGATACGCGAGATGGGATGCTCGGTCGATGCTCAAGCCGAACGTCGACGCGGCCTTCCGGCGACTCGTTGCCGCCCTCGTGGGGCCAGAGCCACTGCCAGCGGGAGGATCGGCAGCGGTGGCCGCGATCGCGATGGGCGTCGGCCTCGGTATCAAGGTGACCCGCATCTCGAGTGCTGGTTCGGCAGGCCTTGGCCACACACAGCATCGACTCGAAGCCATCCTCGAATGGATGCTTCCTGAGTTCACCGAGGACTGTGCTGCGTTCTCGAATCTGCTCGATGTCCTCCGGCGGCCGCAGGATGACACGGCCCGCGAAGCGGGGCTCGAGAAAGCGTGGCGGGATGCCACCGCGGCTCCTGTTCGCGTCGCAACCGTGGCGCGCGAAGTCGAGGCTCTGCTGGCAGGTTGCGGCAACGAGGTCAAGGCGAGCGTGCGCGCCGACCTCGGGGCTGCGCTCGAACTCGTGCGAGCCGGTCGACGCATCGCCGAGGTCAACGCGCAGGAGAACGCCCAGCGCCTCGACCCGCAGCTCGCCCGCGAGTTGCTCGCTCCGCTTGACCGAGGAAAGGGATCGGCCGGAGCGGGATGACCTCGATCGCGCGTGAGCGGGCTACTTGAGCCCGAGCCGTCGCGCGAGTCGGTGCAGGTTGGCGCGCGCGAGCCCGAGTTCGCGCGCCGCCGCAGACCAGTTGCCGTCGTTGGCGGCCACGGCCTGTCGGATTCTCGTGCGTTGGTATTCCGCGACCGAGTCACGCAGGTTGAGCCGAGGTCCGTCCGGCGACCTGTCGTCCGGGCTCGCTGGTGCGGCGCCGGTTCCATGAGACATGTCGAGATCCGTCGCGGCAACGAGCACGCGTTCGCCGGGGGCGATACGCGCGGTTCCACGAAGCACGGCACGTGAAACCACGTTCTCGAGCTCGCGGACGTTGCCGGGCCAGTCGTTGTCGGTCATCACGTCGAGAGCCACCGGCTCGAAGCGCACCGGCCCGCAGCCGAGTCGGCGGCGGCATTCGTCGGCGAAGTGGCCGGCGAGCTGCGCGATGTCTTCACGGTGATCGCGGAGCGGCGGCACATGGATGCGGCCGACATCGAGCCGATGGAGCAGGTCCGCCCGGAAGTGGCCGGCCTCGACCTCCGCATCGAGGTCGCGGTTGGTGGCCGCCAGCACTCGAACGTCGACGTGTTCGGGATGGTCGGCCCCGACGCGCTGCAGCTCGCCATCCTGGAGGATCCGCAGCAGCTTCGGCTGGACGTGCAGCGGGATCTCGCCCACCTCGTCGAGGAACAAGCTGGCCCCGTCGGCGACCCCGAACTTGCCGGCGCGTGCGGTCTCTGCGCCCGTGAACGCGCCTTTCACATGGCCGAACAGCTCGCTCTCGGTGATCGACTCCGGCAGCGCGGCGCAGTTGGTGTAGACCAACGGGCGGTCGCAGCGTCGCGAGTGCGCGTGCAAGGTGCGAACGACGAGTTCCTTGCCGACGCCGGTCTCGCCGGTCACGAGAACGGGGATGTCGGCCCGCGCGAACAGGTCGATCTCCTCGCGCAGGTGTCGCATCGCACCGCTGTTGCCGATCAGCACGCCGCCGCGGCGCGCCAGCGCATCCCGGATGAGGTCCCTGGACACCAGTCCTTCGCGGGTCGCCTTGTCCTCGAGCGCCGAGATCAGATCGATCGTGCGCAGCGCGGCGCCGGCCAGCGCGCCCAGATGCTCGAGCATCCGGTCGTCGAGATCGTCGAACGCGTGCGGGTCGAGAGCGTCCGCGGTCAGCACGCCGACCAGCTGGCCATCGACCCGTAGCGCGCAGCCGAGGCAGGCGTGGACTCGATGGCGTGGATCGCTGCCGATGTGGCCATCGAACGGATCGGGCAGGTCGCTGTCGGCGTCGAAGCGCACCGGGCCCGGCGCGGCGCAGATCCGTTGCAGCCTCGGGTGCTCGGCCATTCGGAGTCGCCGGCCCAGCAGGTCCGGGGACAAGCCGGTCTCCGCGATGGGTTCGAGCATGTCGTCGCGCACCCGCAGCAGCGCGGCGGCGTCCGATCCGAGGGCGTCGCGCGCGGCGTCGACCAGTCGCTGCGCGCGGGCCGCGGTCGGCATCGACGCGCTCATGTCGAGCGCAACCGGCAACAGAGCTTCGAGCGAAGGCGTCATCGAACGGACAACAAGTTATCGAAGCGACATCATCATCTGTTGTCCAGGTGATAACGGCCTACGCATCGCGTTGTTTGTTTGCAGTGGTTTACGTCGTTCGTGCAGGCGGCACGGGCCTTGCTCCCAGCTGGTCAAGCAAGCTCCCAACGCCGCGCTGGCGGCCCCGAGATCAATGACGACCACCCGACCGATCAGTCCTTCCGACACCCTGGCCGACCTCGCCACCAGCCGGGCCGGCGCCTCGCGCGTGTTCGCGCGCCACAACCTCGACTTCTGCTGCCACGGCCAGGTCAGCCTGGCCGAGACCTGCGGCAAGAAGGAGATCGACATCGACGCGCTGATCGGCGAGATCGAGGCCGAGGAGCGTCGCGGCGATTCGTTCGAGCGGTGGGATCAGCGGCCGCTCGGAGAGGTGATCGACCATCTGCTCACGCGCTTCCACGAACCGCATCGTCAAGAGCTGCCGCGGCTCTGCGAGATGGCGGCTCGAGTCGAGAAGGTCCACGGCGACAAGCAGGCCTGTCCGAATGGGCTCGCCGCCCTGCTCCACCAGCTCACAGCCGAGTTGAACCTGCACATGCAGAAGGAGGAGCAGATCTTGTTCCCCATGATCGGGCGCGGCGACGGCAGCCTGGCCACCGGCCCGATCCAGGTGATGGAGCAGGAACACGTCGACGCCGGCGCGCAGCTCGAGCAGATCCGTGAGCTGACGAACGACCACACGCCGCCGCCCGAGGCCTGTGGCACCTGGCGCGCGCTGTATCTCGGTCTGGCCGAGTTCGAGCGTGACCTGATGCAGCACGTGCACCTGGAGAACTACGTGCTGTTCCCGCGTGCCTTGCAAGCCGAGCAGCCATGACGCACGTCGTCGCCGAGCCCTGCGTCAACTGCAAGTTCACCGACTGCGTCGAGGTGTGTCCGGTCGACGCCTTTCGCGAGGGCGAGAACTGTCTGGTGATCAGCCCCGATGACTGCATCGACTGCACGCTGTGCGTGTCGCAGTGTCCGGTCAGCGCCATCTACATGGAGGGTGACCTGCCCGAGAAGTGGGCCGAGTGGCTGGAGTTCAACGCCCGACTCAGCCGCGTCTGGCCGGTCATCACCAGGCAGAAGGAGCCCCTCGCCGAACACGAACGATGGTCGACCGTCGAGGACAAGCGAGCCGAGCTGTCGGAGACGCCCGGCGAGGGCGATTGACGTTTGTGTGAAGTGGAAGTTCGCTGATTGGGCACATCTTCGAGCCGACCAAGACCGATGACCGACGAAGCGGACCCTGGCGCGATGAAAGACGTTCTCGCGCTGCGCGAACGAGCCAAGGAGCTCCGTTGCCTCTACGCGATCGACACGGCGATTTCCGACCGCGGTCAGGCGCCGTCGAGGGCGTTCCTGCGCGTGCTTCAGGAGATCCCCGCGGGCTGGCAACGGCCGGATTCGGCCGGCGCGCGGATCGTCTACCTCGGTCGCAACTACGTCGGGCCGGGATTCGCGTCCGACGGGCAGATGATTTCGGAGCCGATCCGGATCTGGGGGACCGACGTGGGCACGATCGCGGTGAGCGAGCGTCTCGAGATCGAGCCGCCGTTCGTTCTCGAGGAGGTGGAGCTTCTGCGTCGCATCGCCAGACGCCTGGGGGAGTACCTGGAGTGGAAGCACACGGAGTTGCTGGGCGAGCGGACATCCCCGACGTCAGCGCATTGGGCCTGGCGTCAACGTTTCGCGGAGGCCCTTGCTGACAGCATGGACGTCGAGCGATTTGGAGTATCGCGTGTCTACCTCGGCGGGAGTACGGCGCGAGGCGATGCAAGGTCCGGAAGCGACATCGACCTTTACATCCGCTGCCACGGCTCGGAGCAGCAGCGGGAAGAGCTCGCTGTCTGGATCGAGGGCTGGAGTATTTGCCTTGCACAAGTCGCGCTGCAGCAGACCGGCGAGTCGTTCCCCGGAGGCATTCTGAATGTTCAGTGGCTCGAGGGCGAACCTGGCATTTGGCAACGAGGCGAGTTGGTAGAACTATCACTCCGGCGACCGCCTTCGATCGAGTGAACGCGTTCCTAACCCGCCAGAGCTTTCGCAGGCGCCACCGATCGAATAGCGCCTGTAGGAGCTGTATTCCGGACAAGAATCGAACCTGCGACCCAGGCATTGCCTCGCGAGACGAAGCGAGGAGGCGACCAGCCCTCGATGGGTCAGACACTCCGTGGCGCCAGCAGGTCCTCGAGGAAGAACGCGGCCAGATCGTGTCGGCCGGCTACCCCCGCCTTCCGGTAGACCGCGGCCGCCTGCTGGCGGGCGGTCGCTTCGCTGACGGCACGGGTCGATGCCACCTCCTTGTGGCTGAGACCCTTTAACAGGAGGAGCGCCACCTCTCTCTCTGCGGTGGTCAGCCCCCAACGCCCGAACTGCTTGTCGATGAGCTCGCCCAGTCCGGCGAGAAGGTCCCTTGCCTCGGCACGCCAGCGTTCACTCTCGGCACGCGAACATTCTAACTCCTGCACAAGCAATGCCGCTTCGGCTTGCGCGTCGAGTCCGATTCGGCGTAGCTCGAACAATCGTCGCAGCAGAACGGCCAAACCTGCCCCTCCCGCGAGCACGATGAGGCCCTCCACCAGAGCGTGGACCAGCGAAGTTCCTTCGCGCAGATCCCCGACCAGGTCGACCGCGGCGAGGCCCGCAACCGCTCCGAGGACTGCCGCGATGAACAGGATGCGGCGCCTTTCGGATCCTACATCCGTGGGATCGGATCGACGTAAGGTCATGTCTCGCCGACGGTATCACGGATGCCGGATCGAATCTCGGGCACCGGGGAGCGATGTCCTGGAACAACCTGGACATCGCGCGTGACGCACGGTCACGGCATGTCCCCACCGGAGACAA
>JAGQRA010000985.1 GCA_020425885.1 Planctomycetota bacterium
ACCGCCGCTGCGCCTCGACCGGGGTAACGATCAGCGTGCACAACTCGCTGGTGAACTCGCTGCTCGGCAAGTGGTGCAACGACGAACAGCGGCGCCGCTGGTTTCCGAAGCTGATCACCGGTGAGTGGATCGGGGCCTACTGTCTGAGCGAGGCCAATTCCGGCTCCGATGCCGCGGCGCTGCGCTGCGAGGCGAGGCGCGAGGGCGAGCACTACGTGATGAACGGCGCCAAGCTGTGGATCACGACCGGCAGCGCCGCCAGCCTGTTCGTCGTCTTCGCCCGGACCGGCGAGGACCGCATCAAGGGCATCTCGGCGTTCGTGGTCGAGGCCGGTTGGCCCGGCGTCAGCGTCGGCAAGAAGGAACGCAAGCTCGGCCTGCGTGGCTCGCCGACGACCGAGATCGTGCTCGAGGACGTGAAGGTCCCGGCGGATTGTCTGATCGCGGAGGAGGGCGAGGGCTTCAAGATCGCGCTCGACACGCTCGACGGTGGGCGTCTCGGGATCGCCTCGCAGTCGCTCGGCATCGCCCGCGCCGCGATCGAGCTGATCACCGATCATCTCAACGGCCAGAAGGACGGCAAGGGTCGGCCGGCGGCGTCGCAGTCCCAACAGTGGACGTTGGCCGACCTCGCCTCCGAACTCGATGCCTATCGCTTCCTGGTCTGGCGCGCCGCGGTGTTGCGCGACCGCGGCGTGCGCTGCAGCACGGAGGCCGCGATGGCGAAGCTCTGTGCCTCGCGACTGGCGAATCGCGCCGCCCGCGCCGCGGTGTCGATCCTCGGCGAAGCCGCAGCCAGCGGGGCGACGCCCGCCGAGCAGCTGCTGCGCGATGCGCGAATCACCGAGATCTACGAAGGTGCGACCGATATCCAGCGCCTCGTCATAGCCCGTGGGTTGATGGTCTGATGTCGGGTCACGACGTCGCCGCAGGATCCGGGGGCGCAGGTGGTCACCTGCCGCCCGGCGTGCCGCCGCAACAACCGCTGCAGGGGCCGCGTGAGACGCGCGGCGTCGCGTTCTTCGTCGCCGCCTTCCTCGGCATCCTGCTCCTTGCCTCCGCCGGCCTCAACGTGCTGCTGTTGCTGCTGAGCCTCGGCAGCCTGGCGGGCGCGGGGCTCGGTGCGACCGCGGAAGGTGTCTTCGACGAAGTTCATGTCGCCGGGCCGCGCACGGCCGCGGTCAAGATCCTGAGCGTTCCGATCCATGGCGCCATCTCGCAGGAGGCCAACCCGCTGCTCGGTTCCGCCGGCGGCATCGTGGCCCGCGTCGAGCGCGCGCTCGCCGATGCCGGCGCCAACGACGACATCCGCGGTGTCCTGCTCGACATCGATTCGCCTGGTGGGGGCGTCACCGATTCCGATCGGATCTACACTGCCGTGCGGCGGTTCCGGCGCGACCACCCCGACAAGAGGGTGCTGGCGCTGTTCGGCGACATGGCGGCGTCGGGCGGCTACTACGTCGCCGCGGCGGCGGAGCGGATCTTCGCCCGTCGCACCTCCATCACCGGCAGCATCGGCGTGATCATGAGCGGCTACAACTTCGCCGAGGCGGCGAAGAAGATCGGCGTCGATTCGGTGTCGATCAAGTCCGATCGCACGCCGTTCAAGGACATCCTGTCGCCGACCAGGCCGATGCGCGACGACGAGCGCGCGTTGCTGACCCGCATCGTCGACGAGCTCTACGATCAATTCGTCGAGGTCGTCGACGAAGGCCGCGACGGCATGGACCGCGAACAGGTCCTCGCCGTGGCGACCGGCGCCATCTACACCGCATCGCAGGCCGTCGCCAACGGCCTGGTCGACGAGATCGGGGATCGCGAGGCGGTGCTGCATTGGTTCGAACGCGAGCTCGGATCGAAGGTCGCCCTCGTCGAGCAGCGCCGTCGGCTCGGACTGGCCGAGGTGCTGCTCGGCGCAAGCGCCCCGTCGCGAAGCCTCGAACAGTCCGCCGGTCGACTGCTCACCGGCCTGAGCGGACCGCGCTTCCTCTACTTCTGGGAGGGCGGTCGCTGACCCTCGCTCCTCGAGCTGCCGACCCTTTGGCGCAACCGGCCCTTTGGCGGAACCATGCACAACCTGCAACTGACCGAAGATCAGGCTCTCATCGTCGACACCGTGCGCAAGTTCACGGCCGATGTCGTGGCTCCGACCGTGCTCGATCACGACGAGCATCGACGCTTCGCGCGGGCCGAGTTCGACGGACTCGCCGAGCTCGGGATGTTCGGCCTGCTCACCGCCGAGGACAACGGCGGCGCAGGTATGGGCATGGTCCCGCTGGTCGCCGCGCTCGAGTCGATCGGTGAGCAGAGCGGGTCCCTGGCCCGGTTGTTCCTGACGCAGGTGCAGTGCGCGCTCGCGCTCGAAGCCGCGGGCAGCGAGTTGCTCGAGGGTGTCATGGCCGGCGGCGCGTTGGCGGTGTTCCTCGGCTTCGAACACGGCTTCGTGGTCGAGGATGGCGCGTTGTCGGGCATGGCCGAGCTCGTCCCCGGTGGCGGCGAGGCGAACGTGTTCGTCGTCGCCGCGACCGAGAACGACGAACCGGTGCTGGTCACGTGCGATGCCGCGGCCACGCCCCGGACCGCGCTGCGCAGCCTCGGCATGGCGAGTACCGCGCCGGCGCGCGTCCGCTGTGCCGGCTCGGTGGCGGCCGTCGTCGCCCGCGGTGAGAAAGCGCGGCCGGCGATCGCGGCGGCGCATCGCGTGGCCATGATCGGAGTCGCCGCGGCGGCGGCCG
>JAGQRA010000986.1 GCA_020425885.1 Planctomycetota bacterium
CCTGGGAGAGGGTCGTCGGCCACTCTTTTTATTGCCGCCCTTTTCTGCACCCTCATCCTTCTTGGCAAGACCTTGATGAGGCATTTTCGCGGCAACCATGGCCAACACAGCACCTCATGACCCGGACTTCGACGCCCATTCACAGGCGTGTCTGACCGGACTCCTGGACGCCCTCGATGCGTTCGACCCCGACGAGCTCGAGGCCGACCTGGCAGCGGGGGTTCTGAAGATCCAGTTCGCGGACGGCAAGGTCTGCATCCTGAACCGACAGTCGGCGGCGTCGCAGATCTGGCTGGCCGAGGGTGCCCAGGCCTGGCACTTCTCGTTCGACCCGGACCAGGGCGACTGGCTGGATACCAAGGGTCGCGGCAAGCTCGAGGACATCCTGAGCGAGACGGTCTCGGCACGACTCGGTCGCCCCATCCGCCTCTGAGCCCTCCGACGCCGCAACGCGGCGCGAACAACCCCGGCCACGGCCGAGCCGATTGTCTATGCGACCCCGGAACGGCCCGGGGTCGGGACGGTGGTGGAATCCGGTTGGGCACCTACCGCGCGTGGGAAGCGCAATCGGAAGGTCGTGCCCTGGTCGATCGCCGTGTCGACCTGGATGGCGCCGTTGCTCGACCGCATGAACCTCGCAACCGCCGCAAGTCCGAGGCCCGTGCCTTGACCCGGTGGCTTGGTCGTGAAGTACGGATCGAAGATCCGCTCCCGCGTCTCGGCCGCGATGCCGGGCCCGCTGTCGGTGACCTCGATCCACACCTGGTGGCGAGTGGAGTGGCAACTCAGCTCTATCGAACCGGCCGCCCCCATCGCCTGCCTCGCGTTGATGGCGAGATTCCACAGGGCATGGGTCAGACCCTGCGGATCGAGCAAGGCGAACATCGGCTCCTCGGCGATCGAGCAGGAGAGATCGATGCCTGTGGGCAGCACGATCCTCGCCTGTTCGTAGAACTGCCTGACCGCCGCACCCATGTCGCAGGACGTCGTCTTGCCCTCGTTGGGGTGCGCCATCAGCATCAGCTGATCGAGCAAGGGCTGCGTCGCCTTCAGGGTCTCTTCGATCAACTGCAGGCGACGCTTGCGTTCGTCATCGTCGGCGGCCTCGGCCAACGCGACGTGACCGATCAGGACCTGATGAGCGTTGCGCAGCTGGTGGCATATCATGCCGGCCAGATCGCCAACCGTCTCGACCCGCATCGCATGCCGCAGCAGCTTCTCGCGATAGCGTAGTGCGCGGCTCGACTCGAAGTTCTTTCGACGTTGCGATTCCGCGATCGTCAACGCCATGAACACGAGGCGGTTCGTGATCGCACCGGCGAGCGCCGACGCGAGCGTCAGCCCCGAGAGGCTCGTCACATGGACCCAGAGATTCGTGTTCGCATCGGCCGGGAGCCCATGGCCCAGACCCGCAAGCAACATGGCGGTAACCGCAACCAGGGTGAGACCGAGGCCAGGAACGACACCGAGCGAGATCGTCGCGAGCAGACAAAGGAACGGATGCAGGTACCACGCTGGACTGAATGCGCCGCGCGGCCAGTTGGCCAGGATCGACAACGTGAACAGCGCGACGAACATCCAAGTCGCCGCGAGTTGCAGTCGGTTGCGGCGCCAGAACCACCACGCCGATGCGAACACCGGTGCCGAAGTCAGCGCCGGTACGGCTCCCGACCACGGCAGCTCGGCCGACCACCACGGATCTGCGTAGTTCGCAAAGCAGTAGCCCGCGTACGCCAAACCGACGACCGCCAGACCGAGGGAAATCCAGCGAACGACGACGGCCACGCTCGACACCACGGGCAACCGCGTGCTCGTCAGGAAGCCGAACAGGGACTCCTGGGAAAGCCGAACAGGGACTTGCAAGCAGCTAGCATCCTACAGACCGAAAGCCACCGTCACGAATGCAAGTCGGGCTCGGGTGCTTCACAGGATGCCGTAACGTCGTTTCCGGTCACTGGATGGCGAAAGGCGATCCGCCACGAGTGCAGCATCGTACGGGAGAAGGACTCGCCGGGTCGGCTGCGGTAGCCGTACTTGCGATCGCCTGCGACCGGGCACCCGAGCGCCGCCATGTGGGCGCGGATCTGGTTGCGTCGACCGGTCTCGAGCCAGCACTCAACCAACGTGCAACGCCCTCTGCGCTCCCTTGATTCGTAGTGGGTTATGGCTGTCTCCCCGCCGCGCGCGACGACCCGCATCACGCCGGCTTCGTCCTCGCGCAGACGGGCTTCGATGCAACCTGCGGGTGGCGTCGGGGCCGCGGTGATCAGAGCCAGGTAGCGCCTCTCGATCGCGTGGCGCCGGAACAAGTCCTCCATGCCGCTGCGACTCGCATCGTCGCGCACCAGCACCAGCACCCCGGTCGTGTCTTCGTCGAGGCGATGAACGGCATCGATCCGGCCGCCGACCTGACCGCGCAGGATGTCGACCAAGGTCGGCTGCCGCCGCCCCGGCGCCGACACGACGAGCACGCCGCGCGGCTTGTCGACGATCACGAGGTGGTCGTCTTGAAACAGCACCGGAACAGGCGGCATCGATCAGATCCCCTCGAGGCCGAAGCCGAGTCGGCGCAGCTCGGCGACGAGCTCCTTGCGCGCGGCGACGTAGCGGCTGCGTTCACCGAAGGCGCGCGCCATGCGATCGGTCCAGCCCTTGCCTTCGTCGATCGGCCGATCGCCAGCTCGACCGCGTGCGTTCGATTCGCGCGCCCAACGACGGAAGACCTCGTCGGCGCCGTCGAGTGCCTTCGCCGCCGCCGCACTGTCGTAGCGTTCGTCGTGCAACACGCCGGCGAGCGGCATGCGACCGCGTGGAACCGGATCATCGCCGGGCCTGCCGATCGTCATGCCGAACAGGACGAAGACACCGGGTGGCAGCTCGAGCAACTCGGCGATCGCGATCGGGTCGTTGCGTGCCCCGCCGATCATGCAGGACCCGAGACCTTCGGCCTCGGCGGCGAGCTGGAGGTTCTGGCCGAGCAATGCGGCATCGATGGTAGCCTGCAGGAACAGCTCGAAGCTCTGGGTCTGCAGCGAAGTAGCGTGAAGCTCACAGGCCATCGCCAGCTTGTTCAGGTCGGCGCAGATCGCCAGGAAAACCGGCGCCGCCACGATGTGGGCCTGATCGCCGCAGAGGCGGGAACAGACGAGCCTGCGCTCGGGATCACGAACGGCCACGACCGAGTAGGCCTGGATGTAGCTCGATGTCGACGCGTGCCGCGCGGCATCGACCAGACGTTCGAGCTGGCCGGCGGCCAGATCATCGGCGAGGTAGGAGCGATGGCTTCGATGCCTGAACATCTGCGCCACCGTGCTCCACGGCTCGGCCGTGAGCGCGCACCGGGCGGCGCGCAGGTCTTCGGGGTGATCGAGGTCGGCATGAACCCAGGGGTTGGCCGAGGGCACGACCGCGACGCGTGCCGGGTCCCGCCGCACCAGGTCGCGCAGGACGGCGCCGGGCGCGGCGATCTCGGCGAACACCGGGCCGAGCATCGCGATCGGGTGTCCTGGCCGTTCTCGGAACAGCGGCAACGCGATGCTGCAGTCGCCGCGGCCAAGGCGGGCCAACAGTGCCGCCACCGTCTCGGCCTCGACGAGCGCATGGTCGACCGGGAAGACGACCACGCGTTCGGCCGTGGCCGGCATCAGGGCGGCCGCCGCACGCAGACTGTCGGCCATCTCGCCTCCCGCCGTCACCGAAGCGACCCGCGCCCCGAGTTCGGGCAGAGCCGCCGCGTCCTCGCGCCGCACGACGATCACCTCTTCGATGCCGGCAGCGTGACAGCAGCCGATGACGCGCTCGATCGCCAGGCGACCGCCGAGCTCGAGCAGCGCCTTGTCGGCGCCCATCCGCTCTCCTCGGCCCGCTGCAGGAACGACCGCGATCCCCGTCATCGGCTCAGCGATTGCGGATCTCGCTCAGGGTCACGAGCGATTCGACCTTCCATTCGGCGCGGAACGGATCGGCGTCGGGATCCTCGCGATCGGCGATCGCCATGACGACGACCGGCACCGCGCCCGCTGCCACCACCGCCTCGATCGCCTTCTTCGCCGAACCACCGGTCGTAACCGTGTCCTCGATGATGCAGACCTTCTCGCCGGGCTCGAGGTCACCCTCGATGCGCGAGCCGGTGCCATGCCCCTTGGCCTCCTTCCGCACCAGGAACGCCTTCAGGTTCTGCCCGCTCTCGAACGACAGCGCCGCCACCGCGCTCGCCAGCGGATCCGCGCCGAGCGTCAGCCCGCCCACCGCCGTGATCTCCGGGTACCCCTTCAGCTTCTCGAGCAGCAGCTTGCCGATGAGCCACAGCCCTTCGGGGTGCAGCGACACCTTCTTGCCGTTGATGTAGAAGTCCGACCGCTTGCCCGAGGCGAGCACGATGTCGATGCCGTCCTTGTAGGCCCGTTCGCGGACGAGCTCGAGAAGGCGGGACTTGGCCGCCGCAGGGTCGAACGATGCGTTCACGGAGTCCAGAGTACCGAACCCGCTTCGTTCTTCCAGACTCGGGCGCAAGGGTAGCAGGGGCACCGGGCATGCCAGACCCGATGGACCGATGCGCAGAATGGAAGAACGAACCGGGTTCGGTATTCCAGGCGAGTCGCTACCGTGCGCGCATGTCGACGACGAGCACACCCGTGACTGCCGAGCTGTTCGAGTTCATCCGGCGGTCGACGATCGCGCAGGACCTCTTGCTGGGCGACCTGCGCCAGGCGGCACGCGAGGCCGGCCTGCCCGAGATCCACATCGCTCCCGAGCAGGCTGCCTTCCTGCAGATCACGCTGGCGGCGATGGGGGCGAAGACCGTCGTCGAGATCGGCACGCTCGGCGGCTACTCGGCCATCGCGATGGCCCGCGGCCTGCCGGCGGATGGCCGCGTCATCACCCATGAGATCGAGCCGGCGCATGCCGAGTTCGCGCGGCGCTGGATCGACCGCTCCGATCAGAAGGGCAAGATCGAGGTCCGCCTCGGCAACGCACACGAGACGCTGCCCGAGCTGGCGGACGGGTCGGCCTGCGCGGTGTTCCTCGACGCCGACAAGGAGGGCTATCCGGCCTACTTCGAGCAGGCGATGCGACTCCTGCGACCCGGCGGCGCGTTGTTCGCCGACAATGTGCTGGCCGACGGCACGATCGCAGCTGCCGGCGAGGACTCGCCCAAGCTGAGGGGGCTGCGGGCCTTCCTCGACCGGGCCGCGGCGGAGCCCGGGCTCCGCGGCATCATCGTGCCGGTCGGTGACGGCTGCTACTTCGGCGTCAGATCCTGAGGTTCTGCGGTCCCTGCCGCAATTCGGTCCCGCTCGATGTCGTCGATCATCTCGTCCGAGATGTCGCCGGTCGGGTATTCCCCGGTGAAACAGCCGGTGCAGAACTCGCGATCGTTGCCGCCGGCGACACGTACGCCATCGACCATCTGCTCGACGGTCTGGTAGAGCACGGTATCGGCGCCGAGTTCGGCCGCGATCTGCTCGTGCGTCCGCTCGCGCGCGACGAACTCCCGCTTCGTCGACATGTCGATGCCGTAGAAGCACGGGAACAGCAGCGGCGGCGAATACGAAGCGAAGTGCACCTTCACCGCCCCCATCTGCTTGGCGATGGCGACGATCTGTCGGCTCGTGTTACCGCGTACGATCGAGTCATCGAGGATGATGACGTGCTTGCCTTCGAACTCGGCCCGGATCGGATTGAGCTTGGCCCGGATCGAGGCGCGGCGAGCCTCGTCGTTGGGCATGATGAAGGTACGGCCGACGTAGCGGTTCTTGACGAAGCCCTCGCGACATGGGAGGTCGAGTTCTTCGGCCATGGTCTGGGCCGCGGTCTTGGCCGACTCCGGCACCGGAATCACGACATCGGCCCGCAGCCCCGTCTCGCGGAAGGCATGCGCCAGGCGCCGCCCCAGTTCCATACGCGCCTCGTAGACCGAGGTCGTATCGAGGAAGGCGTCAGGTCGGGCGAAGTAGATGTACTCGAAGATGCACGGCCGATGCGGCTTGTCGCCGACCTGCACGAAGTGGGGCACACGGTCGCTGCCGATCCAGAGCATCTCGCCGGCCGCCAGGTCGCGCACGACTTCGTAGCCGGCGACATCGAGCACGACCGACTCGCTCGCGACGGCGTAGAACGTGCCCTCGGGAGTCTCCTTCTTGCCGAAGATGATCGGCTTGATGCCGAACGGATCGCGGAAGGCATACATGCCTTCGGCCGTGATGCCGACGACCGAGTAGGCCCCCTTCACCCGCCTGAACACCTCCTCGACCGCGACACGGACTTCTTCGACGCCGATGCCGTCGCCGTTGCGTCGCATCAGCGCATCGGCGAACACGTAGAGCACGACCTCGAGGTCGCAGCTGCTGCCGAGGTGGATGTGGCGATTGTTGAAGTACGTCCGTCGCAGCTCGTGGAAGTTGGTGACGTTGCCGTTGTGCGCCATGGCGACGCCGACCGGATAGTCGAGCCAGAACGGCTGCACGTCGGTGTCCTCGCCGAGGCCGACCGTCGGGTAGCGGACGTGACCGACGCCGAGATGCCCGCGCAGACGTTGCAGGTGCTTGTCCTGGAAGACCTCCCGGACCAGCCCGAGGCCCTTCTTGGCCTGGAACTTCTCGCCGAAGGTGACGACGCCGGCAGCGTCTTGACCACGATGCTGGATGGCCAGGAGTCCGCTGAGGACATCGTGAATGGTGTCCGTGCCCGGGGGACCGATGATGGAGATGAAGCCGCACATGTTCGGCGGGGAGCTTACCATCCGCACCCCCATGACCTGTCTATGCAACTTGGACGGCTCGATCCTGCCGGAATCGGAGGCGCACATCCCCGTCCTCGACAGAGGCTTCCTGTTCGGCGACTCGGTCTACGAGGTCACGCGCACCAGGGGCCTGCTGCCGTTCGCCTGGCCCGAGCACTTCGAGCGGCTGCGGTCCTCCGCCGACGCCATCCAGCTCGACCTCGACCTCGCCGAGGCCGAGGTCGCGCGGCGCGTCGCCGCCACCCTGGCTGCGGCCGACCACGGCGACAGCTACGTCCGCATCATCGTGACCCGCGGCACCGGCACGTCGCCCAACATCGGACTCGATCACGCCCCCGGGCCGCCGCGCTGGGTCATCCTGGTCCGCCCGGCGCCGGAGTTGTCCGGCAAGCCGGCCCGGCTCGCCATCGTGCAACGCCTGCGCAACGACCGCCGCGCGCTCGACCCGGCGACCAAGAGCGGCAACTACCTCAACAACCTGCTGGCCCTCGCCGAAGCACGCTCGCAGGGCGCGACCGACTGCCTGATGGCCAACGCCGACGGCAACATCACCGAAGGCGCGACCTCGAACTTCTTCGCCCGCATCGGCGGGGTGTGGTGCACGCCGCCGCTGCAGGCCGGCATCTTGGCCGGTGTCACCAGGAGGCTGCTGCTCGAACTGCTCGCCGAACTCGGCGAACGGGTCGACGAGCGCAACCTGCTGCCCGCCGACGTGCGCGGCGCCGAGGAGCTGTTCCTCTCGAGCACGCTGCGCGACGTCGCACCCGTGACCCACATCGACGGGGCGCCGCTGCACGACGGCAACCCGGGGCCCCACACCGCCCGTCTCATGGCGGCATTCCACTCCCACTGCGAGCGGCTGATGAGCACCCGCTACGAGCCCGGGTGGCGACAGCTGCTCCAGGCCTGACCGCGCCGGCGGCGCCTCACTTGCCGCGGGTCACGTCCCACGATTCGCCGGGCGCGAGCAGCAAGGAGGGCGTCGGCTGCAGCGCCTTCTGGATGGTGAGCAGGTCGCGCAGGCTGACGCGCGGGAAGTCGGCCATCGACTGACACAGGAAGCCCTCGTCGAGCAGCACCAGACCGGGTTTGACCTTGGCGACGATCCGCGGCAGGTCCGCGTTGCGGGGCGACAGCAGCATGACGTCCACCGGTTCGGTCGTGACCTCCGACTCGCGCAGCGCCGGCGCGACGAACATCAGCCTCGGACCACCGTCGATCTCGATGCGGTAGCTGCACGAACCGGGAACCGATCCGTCCGCCAGGGCCCGCCCCAGGGCCCGCACCTTGATTCCCTTCGGCGGGCCACATTCCTCGCCGAGCGTGACCAACGGCACCTCCGACATCACGATGACCGGCAGGTGAAAGGCGATGTGGGTCAGCACCGGGCGCGGCGGCTTCGACATCAGCATGCGCTTCAGCAGCTCGTCGTTGCGACGCGTCGAGTCGAGCGGCTGGGTGAGGATCGCGAACTCCATCCTGCCCCACAGCCATTCCGCGATGTCGGCACCCGACGGATCGATGGCGAAACCGCCCTCGGAAGTGCCGATGAGCCAGCCGCCCATCGGGATGCGGAAGATGCGGACCGAACCAGCCGGCACCGGATCTTCCGCCGCTTTCGACATCGACTGCAGCCGTGACGCCCACCACGACGGCAGGCCGCGCGCCCTGATCCCGGCGACCTCGCGGGCCATGCGGCGGTTGATGCGGTTGGTGAACTCGATGAAGTCGACCCGCGGGAAGCGCTCGCAATGGCCATCGATCACCTCCAGGGTCTTCCACCGCTCGAGCCCGCCGGCCTGTTCGGGGGCCACGGTGCCGTCGTGCACGACCGGCGGCACGCTCA
>JAGQRA010000987.1 GCA_020425885.1 Planctomycetota bacterium
CCCGAGAGCGAGCGCGACTACTACCTCGAGCGCAAGTACCCGAGCTTCGGCAACCTCGCGCCGCGCGACATCGCCTCACGCGCGGCCAAGGAGGCCTGCGACAAGGGGCTCGGCATCGGCGAGACCGGGCTCGGCGTGTTCCTCGACTTCCGCGACTCGATCCAGCGGCTCGGCAAGGACACGATCAAGGCCCGCTACGGCAACCTGTTCGACATGTATGCCAAGATCACGGCCGAGGACCCGTACTCGCAGCCGATGCGGATCTACCCGGCCGTGCACTACACGATGGGCGGGCTGTGGGTCGACTACGATCTGCAGTCGACGATCCCGGGCCTGTTCGTGCTCGGCGAGGCCAACTTCAGCGATCACGGCGCCAACCGCCTCGGCGCCTCGGCGCTGATGCAGGGCCTGGCGGACGGCTACTTCGTCGTGCCCTACACCATCGGCGGCTACCTCGCCGGGCAGAAGGGCGGCGCGGTCGACGCCGCCCACCCCGAGTTCGAGAAGGTCCGCGGCGAGGTCCGGGAGCGGACCGAACGGCTGCTCGCGATCCAGGGCAAGCGCAGCGTCGACGACTTCCACAAGGCGCTCGGCAAGATCATGTGGGACAAGTGCGGCATGGCCCGCAACGAGCAGGGCCTGACCGAGGCGCTGAGCGAGATCCCGGCCCTGCGCGAGGAGTTCTGGCGCGACGTCAAGGTGCTCGGCAGCGCCGCCACGCTCAACCAATCGCTCGAGAAGGCCGGCCGCGTCGCCGACTTCTTCGAGTTCGCCGAGGTCATGTGCCGCGACGCGCTGCTGCGGCTCGAGTCGTGCGGCGGACACTTCCGCGAGGGATGGCAGGTCGAGGGCGAGGCCGAAGGCGACGACGACAACTTCTGTCACGCCGCGGTCTGGGAGTACACGGGGCCGGACCACGAGCCCGTGCGTCACGTCGAGCCCCTCGAGTTCGAGAACGTGCAGCTTGCAGTGCGGAGTTACAAATGAAGGTCGTTCTTCACATCTGGCGGCAGAGCAAACCCAGTGCGGACTCGAACTTCGCGCAGGACGGCAAGATGGTCCGCTACGACCTCGACGGCGTCTCGCCGGACATGTCGTTCCTCGAGATGCTCGACGTGCTCAACGAGAAGCTCATCGCCAGGAACGAGGAACCGGTCGCGTTCGATCACGACTGCCGCGAGGGCATCTGCGGCATGTGCAGCCTCGTCATCAACGGCGTACCGCACGGTCCCGAGCGCGGCACCACCGCGTGCCAGCTCCACATGCGCAGCTTCCAGGACGGCAGCGAGATCTTCGTCGAGCCGTTCCGGGCCAGGGCGTTCCCGGTGCAGCGTGACCTCGTCGTCGATCGCGGCTCGCTCGATCGCGTCGTGCAGGCCGGCGCCTTCATCTCGATCAACACCGGGGCGCCGCAGGACGCCAACGCGATCCCGATCCCGAAGGACGATGCCGATCGGGCCTTCGACGCCGCCGCCTGCATCGGCTGCGGCGCCTGCGTCGCCGCCTGCAAGAACGCCTCGGCCATGCTGTTCACCGGCGCCAAGGTGTCGCACTTCCTGCACCTGCCGCAGGGCCGCGTCGAGCGGGCGCGCCGCGCGCTCAACCTGGTCGCGGCCATGGACGCCGAGGGCTTCGGCAACTGCACCAACCAGTACGAGTGCGAGGCCGCCTGTCCGAAGGAGATCCCGGTGCGCGTCATCGCCGAACTGAACCGCGAGTTCGCCCGGGCCAAGATCACCGAGTCCTGATGGTCGGACCGCGGGTCGAGCCCGGCCGCGTCCCCGTACCCTCGGCGCTCGAGATGGTCGCCCCCGGCGCGCGCATCGGCGCCGGCGTTCTGATGCTGGCGATGGGCGTCACCGGCGTCATCATGGAGGCCAATCTGTGGTCGCTGGTCCTGCTCGGCGCCGCCGCGATGATCGGTCTGCCGGCGCTGATCTCGGGTCTCGGTGACCGGCGCCGACAGCGCATCGAACGGGGCGAGCGCGTCCGTGCCGAACAGGAGTTGCCGCGGTTGCGCGCGGAGATCGCCGCCTGCGTCGCCCGCAACCACAACGTCTCGCGGCTGCTCAAACAGCAGGGCTACACCAGCGCCAGGGTGCGCCGCTGGATCGCGCTCGAGTGCGACGTCGTGCTGTCGGCCGGCGATGGCTGATCGGTGTTCAGTGCGCCGGGGCGCGCGCCGTGAACTGCAGCCGGGAATCGGGGTGGTGGCTGGTCCGCAGCAACATCTCGAGGCTCGCGGTGACCGTGCCGCGGAACGTCTCCTTGCCGTTCACCGTGACCACGACCTCGCGTTGCAGATCGAGCACGCGGTCGTCGAGCAGCACGAACAGACCGTCGGTCGCCTTGTCGCAGCGGATCGACACCGAGTTGCGCTCGCGATCGAGGTCGGCCTCGACGATGGCACCGGCCGGCGGCGTCTCCCACCACAGCCAGTGGAACTGGCGCTTCCACGTCAGCACCGGTTGCCAGACCAGCTGCTCGGGGATCGCGGTGCGCGTTCGCGCCGCGATCTTCTCGAGCTGGGCGACGTGGCCGCCCGGGGGCGCGCCATGACCTCGACCGTCGACCTCCCAGTAGTCGTGCGCGAAGCCGCCCCAGCGCTCGTGCGCCTGCGCGAGCGCCTTGGTCGCGAACTGATTCGGCCCGGGCGGCACCTGCGGGTCGTCGATGCTCTGATAGACGGAGACGAAGACGTTGCGCA
>JAGQRA010000988.1 GCA_020425885.1 Planctomycetota bacterium
TCGCTGCCGCTCGCCGCGTGCCGCACGTACCTCTGCGAGGAGTGCGAGTACGAGCCCGGCGCCGACATGCACGCGGCGCTGTGCGCGTTCCGCGACGCGGCCGCACCGCTGGGCTTGTGCGACGCTGCGCTCGAGCCCGCGCCGGTCGCGGCGTTCTTGGCGCATCGCGGCTGAGGTGCGCGCCTTTCCAGGGCGTAGCATTGCCCTCCTCGGGTACCTACAAGAGGGCTCGCGCGGCCGTCTCGCGCACTCACCGCTGATGCCCCGAGGAACCGATCTTGTCCAGCACGCAGACCGCGCCGGCGGCGCCGACCCTGTTCGATGAGGCCGACGACGTGACCCCGCCGAAGAAGAAGGCGCAGAAGGCCGGCCAGGCCGAGCCGAAGCCCGCGCGCGCGCCGGGCCGCCGCGCCAGCGCGACCGAGATGGCCGCCAAGCAGCGCGAGATCTCGGTCTCGGAGTTCTTCACGAAGAACCGCCACCTGCTCGGCTTCGACTCGCCGCTCAAGGCGATCCTCACGACGATCAAGGAGGCGGTCGACAACTCCCTCGACGCCTGCGAGGAGGCCGGCATCCTGCCCGAGATCGCCGTCGCCATCGAGGCGACCGGCGAGACGACCTTCCGCGTGTCCGTCGAGGACAACGGCCCGGGCATCGTGCGCGACCAGGTCGGCAAGGTCTTCGGCAAGCTGCTCTACGGCTCGAAGTTCCACAAGCTCAGCCAGAGCCGCGGGCAGCAGGGCATCGGCATCGCGGCGGCCGGCATGTACGGCCAGCTCACGACCGGCAAGGCGGTCGTCATCCAGTCGCGCACGAGCGCGCGCGCCAAGGCCCACGAGTTCCACCTGACGATCGACACCGCCAAGAACAAGCCCGACATCCACAAGGACGACGAGGTCCAGTGGGAGGGCAAGAAGCACGGCACGCGCGTCTCGATCGAGCTCGAGGGCAAGTACCAGAAGGGCCAGCGCTCGGTCGACATGTACCTGAAGCAGACGGCCATCGCGAACCCGCACCTGACGCTGAGCTTCACCGACCCGGGCGGCAACGCCGTGACCTACGAGCGCTCGACGAAGCAGCTCCCGCCCGAGGCGGTCGAGATCAAGCCGCACCCGCACGGCGTCGAGCTCGGCCGCATGATCGGGATGCTCAAGGCGACGAGCTGCCGCAGCCTGTCCGGCTTCCTGCAGGAGGAGTTCTGCCGCGTCGGGCCGAAGGTCGACAAGGAGATCGTCGCGCAGGCGAAGCTCTCCGAGCGCTCCTACCCCACCACGATCGCGCGCAAGGAGGCCGCGGCGCTGCACGCCGCGGTCAACGCGACGCGCATCTCCTCGCCGCCGACGAACTGCATCTCGCCGATCGGCGAGGAGCTGATCCTCTCCGGCCTGAAGAAGGAGATCGACGCCGACTTCTACATCGCGCGCACGCGCCCGGCGGCGGTCTACCGCGGCAACCCCTTCCAGATCGAGGTCGGCCTCGCCTACGGCCGCCCCGGCGGCGTCGGCCTCGAGCTGACCGACGAGGGCCGCATCCGCAAGAAGGACAAGGTCGACGTCGTCGAGGACCTCGTCGGCGCCGCGGACGAGCCGATCCGCGTGCTGCGCTTCGCGAACCGCGTGCCGCTGCTGTACCAGCAGTCCGCCTGCTCGATCACCAA
>JAGQRA010000989.1 GCA_020425885.1 Planctomycetota bacterium
CCGAACGACGCCGCGCTCGCGGTCGCGGGTCATTACCGCAACGTGTTCCTGCTGGACGGCTCCGACCTCGGGCGACGCGCGCAGCTCGCCGGACATCGCGAGGCGGTTCACGGCGTGGCCTGGTGTCCGGACGGCGAACGGCTGATCACGACCTCGGCGGACGGCAGCGCGCGGATCTGGCCGGCCGAACGCCCCCATGTGCCGATCGTGCTGGTCACCGGGATGACGGCGCCGACGAAGGTGGCGGTTACGCCAGACGGCGCCCAGGTCATGGTCGCCGGCCCGCACCTGCGCCGCTTCGCCGGCGCGGATCCAGCGGTGCTGCGCGGCCACGATTCGTACGTCTACTTCCTCGGCTTCTCGCCCGACGGCTCGATGCTGGCGTCGACGGCCTTCCTCGAACCCGAGGCGTTGGTCTGGGACGTCGCGCGCGGTGTCGAGATCGCCAGGTTCCGCGCTCCCGACACCTGCCGTGGCCAGGCCGATGTCCGCGCCGCGCCGTTCCCCGCGTTCTCCGCCGACGGCCGGCGGCTGGTCCTGACCACGCTCGAGGACACCGTGAACTGGGACGTGGCCGCGGGCACGGCGTTGCCTCTCGCCACGGCATCGGGACCCGTGGCATGCTTTCACCAGACGTTGGGTCATCGCCCGCTCGGCCACCGCAGCGCCGTGGCGATCAGCCCCGACGGCGGCACGTTCGCGCGCTGCCGAGGCGACGTCGTCGAGCTGTACGAGCTTCGCCCCCGCGTCGATCCGGCGGCGCTGCGCGCCGGCGATGTCGCCGTGCTCGCCGGCGATGAGCTGGAGCGGCAGTGCGACGCCTCGCCACACGCCATCGGCCAGCTCACGGGCCACATCGGCCCGGCCTTCTGTGTTGCCTTCAGTCCGGATGGCACCCGCATCGCGACCGGCGGCAACGACGCGACCGTGCGCATCTGGGACGCGCGGCGCCGCGAGGAGCTGCTGACCTTGCACGGACACCGCCAGTACGTGAAGTGCGTCACCTTCAGCCCAGACGGCAAGGTGCTGGCATCGGCGTCAGGTGACTCGACGATCCGCCTGTGGGATGCGCTGCCGCTCCACGAACGACGGGCAGCGGTCATGGGGCGTTAGCGCGACGAATCCGCGCCCGCTGTGGCTTCCCGCCCGCAGCCGACACATCATCCGCCCCACGATGCTCCGCTCCGGTTCTCGCCCTCTCGCCGCGCTGCTCCTCGCCGCGGCATCGCTGCCATCCGTTGCCGCGCAGGACGGGAATCGCGGCCCACTCGCGAGCATGCGCGCCACCGGCCTGCCGCAGTTCCTCGCCGCCTGGGACGGATCGCGGCTGGCGAAGCTGCTCGCTGAGCCGGACGTCGCGCCGGCGGCCGCAGCGGTGATGCGACATCTGCGTGCCCATGTGACCCGCAGCCGGCAGGTGATCGAGGCCGCGGTCGCGCTCGAGCTCCAGCTCGAGCCGTATCGCATCGCCAGCCTGTTCGGCTCGCCGAACCTCGCGGCATTCCTCGGCCACCCGTTCGCCGAAGCCCGGAGCCTGGAGTTCGTGGCGTTCCAGCCGCCGGAAGGCAGCATGCGGCCGCTGTTCGTCATCCGCCGCTGCTGCCTGCCGCAGTTCGAGGGTCGCTGGACGATGGCCTTCGAGAAGGAGATGGCGGCGCTGCTGCGGTCGCCGTGGTTCCGCTGCGACCGCGACGCCAAGATCGGCGGCAATCCGGCGGTGACGCTGCAGCCGATGGCGGACGAGGAGCAGGCCGCCAATCCGTCGCTGATTCCACTGGGCCTGTGGAAGCAGCACCTGCCGGGCACCTTCCTGCACGGCACCGGCACGATCGCGGAGGCCGAAGCGATGCGGCTCTCGCCGCCCGAGGACAGCGCCCAGGTCGCGATCACGATGGACCTGCGGCAGTACCTCGCCATGTTCGCCAACTTCGGCGGCGCGATGCCGCAGGGGTTCAAGGTGCTCGGCTTCGACGCGCTCGACTACTACGAATGGCGTTGGCGTTTCGTCGAGGACCTGCTGCTCTCGGAGGTCGAGGTCGGGTTCAGCGGCGAAGCCGGCGGGCTCGTCGGCGCGCTGCTCAACCATGCTGCACCGCTGCCGGCGCAGGCGTTGCCCGACGGCGCGCTGGTCCAGCTCCGCACGGCGATCGACTTCAAGACCGCGATCGCGACCATCCGCGAGGCGGCCCGCGACGACCTCCCACTCAGCGAAGAGCACGAGAACGGCATCGTCGCCGCGCTGACCGGCGGCGTCGCCTTCGCCGTCTCGGCGCCGGCACCCGGCGGACTGATCCCGCGCCTGTTCCTGACCCTCGGCATCGCCGACGAGGAGCGGGCCCGCGGTCTCGTCGACGCCGTGCTGGCGCCGCTGCAGGACAGCGGCGCGGTCAAGAAGGTCAACTA
>JAGQRA010000990.1 GCA_020425885.1 Planctomycetota bacterium
CAGGCGTCGACCGAAGACGCCGAGACGCCGGCCGCCGACCGCGAGCCGACGCTGCACTTCAAGGTGCGGCGCACGCGCTACGACCTGATGCAGGATCGCGAGATCGTCTCGCTGTCCGGCGCTCGCCTGCCGCTGGCGGATCTGACCCGGGATGCGGGCGCGAGCCTGCCCGCGGGCCTTCCCGATCACCTGCTGCTGACCGGCAGCGGCAACGACGTGTTGCTGCTGTGGAACGACGGCACGTTGCTGCGGATCGATGCGCGCGACGTCGACGCGCCGCAGCTGGCCGAGGTCGTCCATCTGACCGCCGCTGGCGTCGACGTCACCGCCGTATCGTTCCTGATCGGCAAGACCACGCTGCTCGTCGGCGATGCCCGCGGCACCGTCACCTCGTGGTTCGGCACCAAGCCCGACGACGCCGCCGCCCCCGACGGCGTCCGGTTCGTCGCGGCCCGGACCTTCGACGGCACCGCGAGCCCGGTGGTCTCGATCACGGCGTCACGGCGCAGCCGCCTGTTCGCCTTCGCCCACCAGGACGGCCACTTCGAGGTCATGCAGGGCACGAGCGCCAAGCTCGTCGCCACCGGCGAGACCGAGGTCGAGGATGCGCGGTCGCGCATCGTGCTGAGCCCGAAGGAGAACGGCGTCGCCGTGCTCGCCGGCGGCGGCCTGCACCGCTTCGACCTCGACCCCGGACACCCGGAGGTGTCGCTGGCCTCGGCGTTCATGCCGGTCTGGTACGAGAGTTCGGTCGACGCCACCCACACCTGGCAGTCGACCTCGGGCAGCGACGACTTCGAACCCAAGCTCGGCCTCTGGGTGCTGATCTTCGGCACCCTGAAGTCGACCCTCTACTGCCTGCTGTTCAGCGTGCCGCTGGCCATCCTGGCCGCGATCTACACCAGCGAGTTCCTGACGGCGAGGTGGCGCGCCCGGATCAAGCCATCGATCGAGCTGATGGCGAGCCTGCCGAGCGTCGTCCTCGGTTTCCTCGCGGCGCTGGTGTTCGCGCCCTACGTCGCCGACTACCTCGTCGCCGCTCTGTGCGCGGTGATCTGCGTGCCGGCCGTGTTCCTGCTCGGCGCCCAGCTCTGGCAGATCATGCCGCGGCATCTGCAGATCAGCGCCGAGAGCTGGCGGCTGACCGGCACCGTGCTGGCGTTTCCGCTCGGCATCGCGCTGGCGTTGGCCTGCGGGCCGGTGATCGAGTCGCTGATGTTCGACGGCGACTTCAAGGACTGGCTCGCCCTCGGCATGAACGGCACCGGCGACCAGCGCGGTTCGGCCTTCGGCGGCTGGTTCCTCGCCATGATGCCGCTGGCGGCGCTGCTGGCGTTCGTGCTGACCGGCCGCGTCTTCGGCGGCCTCGCCGGTCGGGTCGCGGGCCTGTCGCGGTTCGGCATCGGCGCCGGCCTCACGCTGGCGATCGCCGTGCTGGCGTCGTTCGCCATGAGCGCCGCCGGACTCGACCTGCGCGGCTCCCTGTTCGGCATCTACGACCCGCGCAACTCGCTCGTCGTCGGCTTCGTCATGGGCTTCGCCGTGGTGCCGATCATCTACACGATCGCCGAGGATGCGCTGTCCGCGGTGCCCGAGCACCTGCGCGCGGCCTCGCTCGGCGCCGGCGCGACGCCATGGCAGACCGCGGTGCGCATCGTGCTGCCGACGGCGATGAGCGGCGTCTTCAGCGCCGTGATGGTCGGCTTCGGCCGCGCCGTCGGCGAAACCATGATCGTGGTCATGGCCACCGGCAGCACGCCGATCCTCGACCTCAACGCGTTCAACGGCTTCCGCACGTTGTCGGCCTGCATCGCCATCGAGCTGCCCGAGGCCGTTCGCGACAGCACGCACTATCGCATGCTCTACCTCGCGGCGCTCTGTCTGTTCGTCATGACGTTCGCGCTCAACACCGTCGCCGAGATGGTGCGGCAGCGCTTCCGCAAGAGGGCCTACCAGCTGTGAGCGCCGTCCCCGAATCCGGCGCCCCGGCGTCGACGCCGCGCCGCAGCCTGCAGCGTATGGCCGGCTCGAGCTTCACGCAGAAGGCGCGTGGCGAACCGATGCTGTGGCTCTGCGGTGGCTCGCTCGCGATCTGTCTGTTCATGGTGTTCGGCCTGCTGTTGCTGGTCGGCTACCAGGGCACCGCGACCTTCTGGCCGACCGGCTGCGTGCTGGTCGAATTGCACGATGGCACCGCGCAGCTCGGCGAACCGACGCGGGACGAGACCTACTCGCCGTCGCCGGGCCAGCTCGAGACCCTGCCCGAGGCCGAGCGTGCCGGTGCCCGGGCGCGACTCGAGGCCGAGGACGGCGTCGCGCACCGTCGCCAGCTCCGCACCGGCAACTACCGCATCACCAACACCCACTTCCATTGGGTGTCCGATTTCGAGATCGCCGCCGAGTCGCTGCCCGAGTGGGCGATGGTGATCGAGCGACAGGAATGGGGCCGCTTCTACGGCACGCCGGTCGCCTTCATGCGCGACGACCAGGCCGTGGCCACCGCTCCGGCGACGATCTACGCCGAGTTCGGCAAGGTGCACGACACCGTGCGCGAGCGCTTCCACGAGATCGAGGGCCTGCGCAAACACGGCATCGGTCACCTCAGCGACGTCGAGACCGCGGCCCTGCTGCGCGCCCGGACCTACGAGATCGACGAGGACTACGGCACGTCGAGCCCGCAGTATCGCCAGGCCTACGCCGCCTACGAGCGGCTGGTCGCCGACAATGCGCCGCAGCGCGCCGAGTTCGAGCAGCGGATCGCGACGCTGCAGCGCGAGAACGACCGGCTCGAGCTGCGGATGCGCACCGCGGCCGGCGTCGAGGTCGACCTCATGGTCGCCGACATCGTCCGCGCCTATCCGGCCAACCAGCTCTCGTTCGGCGAACGCGCCGGCGTCTACCTCGATCGCTGGGTCGAGTTCCTGTTCGACGATCCGCGCGAGTCCAACACCGAGGGCGGTGTCTGGCCGGCGATCTTCGGCACCATCCTGATGACGCTGCTGATG
>JAGQRA010000991.1 GCA_020425885.1 Planctomycetota bacterium
CATCGACCGGCTGACCCCAGCCGAGCTCGACGTGCTCCTGCTCTCAGTCGGAAGGTGGTGATCGCATGGCACGCGAGAAGCGTCTAGAGCTGGTCATCACCGGCGACGCCCGCAAGGCGCAGAAGGCCCTCAACGACCTCGACGCTGCCGCCGGCAAGAGCCAGAAGGCGACCGGCAAGGCGCTCGACGGAATCAAGGGCAAGATGCTCGATCTCGGTGTGGCGGCCGGGCTCTACTCGGCCACGCAGTCGGCGTCGGACCTCGGTGAAGCCCTGAACGTCACCGGCCTCATCTTCCGGGACGCCCGCGGCGAGATCGACGAGTTCGTCAAGTCGAGCACCGAACTCGGGTTCTCCGAAACGCAGGCGCGCGAGCTGACGGCATCCATCGGCGGGCTACTGGACAACGTCGGCCTCGCCCAAGACGAGACGGTGAAGTGGTCGAAGGACCTCCTGGAGCTGGGCGCCGACATGGGGTCCGCGTTCAACGAGGACCCGGCTGATGCGGTGTCGGCCATCGGCGCCGCGGTGCGCGGCGAGACGGAGCCGATTCGGCGTTACAACGTGATGCTCGATGATGCCTCGGTTCGGGCCAAGGCGGTCGAGATGGGCCTGGCGGCGACGACGAGCGAGGTCGACAAGGCGGGCAAGGCTCAGGCGACGTTGGCGCTCATCATGGAGCAGACCGACGCGGTGCAGGGTGACTTCCGCAACACCTCGGATGGGTTGGCGAACCAGCAGCGGATCATGGCCGCCGAGTTCGAGAACGCGAAGGCAAAGCTCGGTGCCGGGCTGCTTCCGGTCATGACCGGCGCTGTCGGGGTGGCGGCGGATCTGGCCGGCGGCTTCGCCGACCTCGATGGCTGGCAGCAGAAGCTCATCCTCGGCACCGGTGCAGGTGCGTACGCCTGGCTGCGGTGGGGGGATCAGATCGGCAACGTCGCGTCGCTGATGAAGCGCGGTGTCGGCGACGGGCGCGCGTACGTCTCGATGATCTCCGAGGCGACCAAGAACCGGGCCGCGGGCGTGTCCCGTTCGCGTGCGGCTCTCGACGCGATGAACGACTCGATGGAGGACGGCGGCAAGCGGGCGAAGCGCCTCGGAACTGCCCTTGGGGCGATCGGGTTCGCTGCGTCGGCGTACGAGATCGCCGCGTGGGGCCAGTCGATGACGGACGCCATCGACTCCTCCGACAAGCTCCTGGGCGCCACGAACGATGACCTGGCGAAGCTCGCCGCGATGTGGGCCGAGTTCGGCTCCGACCGATTCGTGCGCGCGGGCCAGGAGAACATCGAGACGCTCTACGCGATGCGCGACGCGGTCAAGGCGGCGGGTGGCGAGACCAAGATGCTGGACGACGCCATCGCGGAGGTGACGGCGGAGAACGTCCGCGCTGCCGAGCGGACCGACACGTACGCAGGCGCTCTCGGCGACCTCGGCGGCGAAGCGGCTGGCACAGCCGACGACCTCGATGACGCCGCCGAGAAGGCCAAGAAGGTCGAGCGGTGGCTCGGCGACCTC
>JAGQRA010000992.1 GCA_020425885.1 Planctomycetota bacterium
CGAAGATGGCCTCGCTGCTCGCCGGCATGGAGCCCGAGACCGTCAGCCTCGACGAGGCGCTGGCGACGTTGGCGTTGCCGCGCACGGTCGCCGTCGCGATCCATCCGGAGCACACCGACGACGGCGAGCAACCGATCCTCGCCGCCAACGGCCGCTACGGCCCCTACCTGAAATGGGGCAACGACACCCGCAGCATCCCGGCCGGCTCGACGCCGCTCACGGTGACCCTCGAACAGGCGCAGGCGCTGTTCGCCGAACCCAAGCAACGCGGCCGCCGCGGCAGCGCGCCGGCGAAGGCGCACAAGATCCTCGGCAAGAACCCCGAGACCGAGGCCGAGATCAAGCTGCTCGATGGCCGCTACGGACCCTATGTCACCGACGGCACCACCAACGCGTCGCTGCCGCGCGACGAGAACGCGGAGGCGCTGACGATCGAGCGGGCGCTCGAGCTGTTGGCCGAGCGTGCGGCCAAGGGACCCGCCAAGAAGAAGAAGGCCGCGAAGAAGAAGACGGCGAAGAAGGCTGCCAAGAAGAAGGCCACCAGGTAGTGCGCGTGGGCCGAGCGCCTGCAGCCGCGTCAGCGTGACACGCGGATCCGGTAACGTGCCCTCGGCTCGGAGTCCGGCTCCGACGCGGGGGAGGCGTCGGCGCGTCGGATGACGAGTTCCACGTCGGTCTCCCCCGGCGCCAAGGCGGTGAAAGTCAGGCGATGCGCCGAGAAGCCGAAGTTCTTCGTGTCGCGTACCGCCTCGAGCAGGCGCAGTCGATCCGCATCGTATTCCGCATCGGTCACCGCATCGGCAAACGCGGGATGGATGGGGATCTTCGGCCCGATCAGCGCGATGTGCTCACCGACTCCGGCTTCGACTTCGATCAACCGATTCCAGGCCGCCTCGGGTTGGATCAATGGCAGCTCGGAGTTCGAGCAGGAGCACAGCAAGAGGACGAGGCTCGCACCTGGCAGGCGAGCTGACACGGTGATTGGGGTGGTGATGGGTCGCATTTGAGTACCTTCTCGCTCGTGGGATCAACGTTGTCGGGTGAGCACCGCGGCGCCGAATCCGCGCGTCACCGAGGACGATCGCCGGGACACCGCCAGGGAGACCCGTGAGTCACGGCCGGCCTCGAGCTGGTCGTCGGCTTCGAATCGGGCGCCCGGGATCGAGACGCTGACGTGGTAGCGACCCGGCGGAACGAGCGCCGTCGCGACACCGCCTTCGATCTCGATCGAGAGCGGCTCGAAGTGGTCCGGGGTGTCGCCGACCGGACCGAGCCCGACGCGCGCCAAGGCCGCGCGCGCCCCGTCTTCGCGCACCTCGATGCCGATGGCCGCCAGGTCCGGCCCCGGCAGCTCGACGCACCGATCGCTGGCCGGCGCGAGTTCGACCTCGACGATTCGGGCCCGCACGCCTTCCACAGCTTCGTTCTCCTTCGGGTGGACCGCGCGGATCTCGTAGCGACCGGGTGCGAGGTCGTCGATGCGTACGGTTCCCGCGACATCCGTAGCCGCCTCGAGGTTCGATTCCGGATCGTCGAGCGCACGGACGAACACCGGGAATCCGGGCAATGACCAGCCGCGCGGATGCACGAGTTGCACGGTCAGGGAGCCGGCGCGTTGCAGGCGGATCTCGGCGCATCGCCGTTCGGAGCGACCGAGGCGAAGATCACGCCGATCGACGCCGCTGTCGGCACCGCGTGTCGTGATCACGAGATCGACGTCGGCCGGGATCGCAGCGATCTCGAAGTGCCCGTCGGCATCCGTGGACGCGCGCAGCACTCCGAACCACTCCAGTGACCGGTCCGCCCGGTTGCCCTGCGGACGGACCTGGACGCTGAGGCTCGCCGCGGTGACCGGTTTCCCGCGCTCATCGAGGACGTGACCGAACAGCGACGCGGCGGGATCGAGACGGATGACGCAAGCGGAGGACGTCGCACCCGGCGCACACGACACCGTGGCCCGGCCGATCTCGTATCCCGGAGCGAGCGCGAGCACCTGATGGGTTCCCGCGAACAGTCCGTCGATCTCGAAGGCGCCGTCGTCATCGCTCTCGGACCCCGGTTCATGCGCCCGCCGCAAGCCGAGCGGAAACCGCAGCCGGCTCGCGTTCGCGAGCTGCTGCGGCATCGACTGCAGCGCGCACTGCGTGACCGGGCGCCCGGTCGTCGAGTCGATCACGCGACCGCCCAACGAGCAGCGAGCCGGGATGCGGAGGAGCAGGTCCTCACGGGTCGGCGTCGCGATCGAAGTCGCACCGCCATCCCGCATCGGCACGTCCGGCACCTCGACGACGTAGCTTCGGTTGCGGTCGAGACAGAAGAACGCGAAGCGGCCGTCGGCATCGGTGCGCACGACCTGAACCTGACGCCGCGCCATGCGCTGTTCGCGGCTCACCGCCGCCCGCCGATGGCCGTGCCCGGCACCGCGCGCACCGGCCAGCGCCACCGGCCGCGAGCCGTGTTCGTCGCCGGGCACCGCGTCGTCGGGGCGACAGACGACCGTGATGGCCTCGACCGGCTGGCCGCTCGGGTCCACGACCCGGCCGGCCAGCCGGGACGGCAGGTCGAGGACGAGCGTGACCTTGCTGGTCTCACCCTCGCCGATCGCGACGCATCGCTCGGCACCGCCGACGCCGTGTGCGGCGGCACGCACGGTCAACAGGCCCGGCGCGAACGGGCCGGCCAGGAAGCCTGCGCCGACCGGACTCGGTATCCGTTCGACTCGACGGTCCGGACCCACCTCGTCATCGCCGGTCGCCGACTCGACATCGCACCATAACTCCGCGGCGACCTGCGCTCCGGCGGTGTCGACGACATGACCGGCGACGAAGCCGCCCCGCCACAATCGGATCGCGGGAACGGACTGCTCGTCGCGATGACGGATGGTGACCTCACACGACTGCGGGCCGCAGAAGCCGGCACACGTCGCGGAGACGAGGGCCGAGACCGCGAGTCCCGGCAGCTCGACTCCCCGCGCCGTTCTGGCGCGCGCGATGGAATCGAACGCCACCGGCCAGAGCTCGATGCGATAGCAGCCGTCGTCGTCGGTCGCGCCTTCCCCGGTGAGGATCGTCGACGTATCGACGTGCACGATTGCCGAGGCGACCGGCGAACCGGAGGCATCGATCACGCGGCCGGTGACGCTCGCCCAGGGCTCGCTCTCCCGCGCCACGCTGCCCGTCGTCGCCCCGGCAAGGTGGATCGCTTCCTGCGACCCTCCACCGGCCAGCCAGATCGCGGCAGCCGCGAGGACTCCGATCGACCCGAACACGAAAGCGCGCTTGTTCATCATGGCACCGCGGTTCCTGGAGCGGGCGGCGCTCACCGGATCGTGAGCTGCTGGAAGGTGTAGAACTCGTTGTCGAGGGGGTAGACATCCCGGAGCAACCCGTTCGACCCGTCGAGAGGCTCGACGTAGAAGTACCACCAATGCGCGGCAATCCTGGGGTCGGTCACGAGGTAGACCGGGACCCGCGGTTGCACGCCGTAGCGGACACCCGAGTACGAACCGATGGCCTGATTCGTCGCCACATCGAGGATCGGCACGTTGCCGAACTGCTGATCCGCGAACTCGAGAATGCCCCACAGGTCCGAGTTCCAGAAGTAGTACTCCATGCCCATGCGCAGGCGCTGGCTCGGCGAGGCCTGGGCCGACCAGTTGCCGACGTCCATGGTCGCGTTCGAGGTGGTGCCACGCGTCACCGTCAGGCTGCCGCTGGCGTTGTTGATCCACAGATCGAAGCCGCCTGCCATGCCGGACGTGGTGCCGCGCACGATCTCGCTCTGGCCCTGGACGGTCAGCGTGCCGTCCATGGCGAGGACGACGTAGTGGTAGATCGACTCGGGCAGCACCAGATCCTGGTAGCCGTCGATGTCCACCGCCCCGGCGATGATGTCGTAGTTTCCCGTCGCGAAGCCGGATTCGCCTTCACTCCGGAGCACGAAGTAGAACAGGCCCGGGGTCGAGTGCCGCTGCCAGGCGAGCACGATCTTGTCCGGGAACGCGTTGTTGCTGCCGGCATTGGTCGCCGTGAGGTTGAGATCCTGGACCGAGCCACCCGGTGCCGTCGAGACGGTGGTCGTCGCGTACCCGCTCGACGCGTCGTTGGCGTCGACCGCGGCGATCCGGTAGTCGTACGACTGGTTCGCCTGCACACCGATGTCGACGAAGGTGTTGTCCGCTCCGGCCACGTCGCCGACGCCGCGCCACGTTGCCGACGTGTCACGCCGTTCGATGTGGTAGCGAGCGGCTTGGGAAACCCGGTTCCAGGTCAGCTCGACGACGTTGTTCGACGCGGTCCCGCTGAATCCGGTCGGCATCGGGATGCCGCTGCCACCTCCTCCCGTGTTGGGGCCGTCGGTCATCGTCCACGCGCCGATGAAGATCTGTCGCAGGGCATCTCTGGAGATCCACGTGAATCCCGCGTCTCCCCAGGTCGTCGCCCACGAATTGGCGAGCAGCAGCGAGCCCCCGTTCCGGTTCAGGTCGTAGCCGGCGCAGGTGATCGCGTGACCACCCTGCAGCTCGCCGGTCACGGACGTGTAGTCCGTTCCGGCCTGGTAGAAGTTGGAGTAGACCTGGATGCCGAGCACGAGCGGGCCGGTGTTGGCGAGGTAGCTGGTGATCGCGGCGAAGTCGAATACGCCGTGTTCGCTCGAATCGGTGTTCTTGAATCCGGCAGCCTCGCCGATCGCAGCCGCGCCAGGCTGCTGCGTGAAGTCCGAATCGCGGTAGGGCATCGTGGCCAGCGTCGCCGCGCCACGATCGACCATCAGCTGAAAGGCGTCCGATGGCAGTGAGCCGTTGTCCTCGCCACCGTTGATCTGGTTGTAGACCCACGCCGGACTGAACTGGTGATTCGCGTCCGTCGTCGACCAGCCCTCGACCATCGCCTCGAACGCGGTCTTCGTGTAGTAGGCGGTCGACCAACCGACGCAGCTGCCCTGCCGGCCCTGGTCACCGATCGGCGGCAGCTTCGCGCGCCAATCGAATTGACTCGGCAGGGCGAAGGCGCCCAGCCGCAACTGCGTCAGTCCGCCGTCCTCCCTGGGGTTCGTGGCCTTCAGGCCGAGACGGTTCGCCTGGTTGCTCAGACCGGGCGAGTCGCCGCCCTTGCCCTTGCTGCAACCGGGAAGACATAGCACGGCGGTCGCGAGCGCCGTCATGGCGAGCCGATGGGTCGGGTATTGCACGAGCTTCTCCTTCTGGACTCGGTCAGGAATTCGGAGCGTTCCCGAACGATGTGGTCGGGGTTGATGTCATCACACCGGCCGAGCATCTGCCGGCCGTTCATGTCACGAGGACGCCGCGCGGCCAGCCGCCGGGACAACCAATCCCCGAATCCCCACGTTCGGGTGGCAGATGTTCATGACCGCCCGCGGAAGTTCCTTCCCGGGCCGAGAACTAGCACGATCCGGTGTCCCCACACCGCGCCCGGCCACGTCTCCCGGGTGGAGGCAAGAGATGCAACACGAGAACTCATCGGTCGTCGCGATGGTGACGTTGCTGCTGTGCGCCGGCTGCAGCGGCAGCATCGCTGGCGGCAGTGATGGCAGCGCGGCCCGGAGTTCCCAGGGGCCGGCGCGTTTCGAGGGCGACTGGCTCGGTGAGTGGCGGACCGACTCCGGCCAGCACGGGTCGCTGCGGGCGACGTTCCTCGTCCAGGGCATCGACGTCCAGGGATCCATCGATTTCGACGGCACCGACTGCTTCGACTACTCCGACTTCTTCGGCTATGCCGACGGCGAGACACTGCGCGGGGAGGTATCGTGGCTCGACTACCTGGGCCCGTACAACGAAGCCGATCTCGATGGCGTTCTGACGGCGGACGGCAATCGCATCGCCGGCACGCTCTCCGTCACCGGCGGCGACTGTGCGGGCGCGACGGCCAGCTTCACCCTGAGGTTCGCGGGCCCGCCCGATGGCTAGCGCGACTCGCTACGATGACCGGCCTGCTCGAGAATGCGATGAAGCCCATGCCTATCGATGACCCCGCTGAAGGTCTCTCCGACGACGATCTGCTGCTGCGCGCGCGCGCCGGCGACGTCGCCGCATTCGGTGAGATCCTCGCCCGTCACGCGCCGTGGCTGACCGGCCGAGCCCGACAGCTGCAGGGTGCGGGATCGGCAACCAAGTCGGTCGGCGACTGGGTGGCGACAGTCCAACGCCGGGCCCTCGCCGACTTCCAGCGGCAGCCGACCGAGATCCACAGCCTGCGCGGCTGGCTGATGACGATCCTGCGCCACGCCGTGATCGACGCGGTCCGCCGGCGCGGCGGCCGGCCCGACGAGGTGACGTGGACCGAGGCGTTGTTCGCCGACGAGGGCGTCGGACCGGCACAGGAAGTGGAGCAGCGAGAGGGACTGGCCCAGGTCCGCCGCCACATTGCGCGGCTCGGCCCGCAGGACCAGTCGATCCTGGAGTGGTCCTATCACGCAGGGCTCGGCGATCGCGAGATCGCGCAACGGCTCGGCATGAAGCCGGAGGCGGTGAAGAAGCGTCGGCAGCGCGCGCTGCAATCCGTGCGCGCGGCGATGGCTCCATCGACCGCGTACCGGGAGTCCGAAGCATGAGCCACGACGACCACGGGGACCTGCGCGCCGAGCAACTGCGCCGCGCGCTCGCCGAACTGCGCGCGCAGTCGCCCTCGACCCAGGCCTCGGCACTCGGTGACTACGAGCCGGAGCTGGCCGCAGCCGCGGCCCGGCAACTCGCCGACGAGGAGGCCGCGTTCGAGCGCCTGCTGCCGTTGCATGGCGATGCCTTCGCGGCGGCACTCGCCGAACTCGACACGTTGACGGCGGAAGGCGTGCGCTGGCGGCGCGAGATGCTCGCCGTCGACGACCCACTGCTGGGCACGGTCGATCACGACTTCCGACTGCAGAACGTGCTCGGGGTCGGTGGCGGCGGCCGCGTCTACGAGGTCGAGCGGCAGTCGTACCCGCAGACGATGGCGCTGAAGCTGATCGCCGGCTGGGACCAAGCCGCGCGCCGCCGCTTCGACCGCGAGCGCGCCGTGCTGGCGCGGATGCACCATCCGTTCATCGTCCAGCTCGCCGACGCCTGGGAACGCGCCGACGGCCGCAACGCGTTGCTGATGGAGCTGGTGCACGGCAAACCGATCACGTCGTTCGCCGACGAACGCCGCCTCGGCCTCGACGGGCGTCTCGAGCTGCTCGGCCGCGTGACCCAGGCGGTGACCTACGCGCACCAGCTCGGCGTGTATCATCGCGACCTCAAGCCGGCCAACATCCTCGTCACCGCGGACGGCACGCCCAAGGTGCTCGACTTCGGCATCGCGCAGATCCTCGACGAATCCGGCCAGACGCGCAGCGAGGGCTTCGTCGGCACCTTCGCCTACGCCAGCCCCGAGCAGCTGCGCCGGCAGGGCGTCGATGCGCGCACCGACGTCTACGCGCTGGGCGTCGTCCTGTTCGAGCTTCTGGTCTCGCTGCGTCCGCATGCCGGCGACGTCGGACGCCTCGCCGATCCGCTGCGCCCGGCACCGCAACTGCGGGCCGCTTTGGCCGGAGTTTCGGCGGAGCGGCGCGGTGAGATCGCCGCCGGTCGCGGCCTGAGCGCCGCCGAGTTGCGCCGCCGCCTCGGCGGCGACCTCGCGGCCGTGGTCGCCAAGGCGCTGCACCCCGAGCACGCGCGCCGCTACCCGACCGTCGCCGACTTCGCCGCCGACCTCGACGCCGTGCGCAACGGCCGCGCGGTGGCCGCGCGCGGCGACTCGCTGTGGTACGGCGTGCGGCGCTGGGCCGGCCGCAACCGGATGGCCGCCGGCCTCGCCGCGACGCTGCTGATCGGCCTGCCGGCGTTCGGCGTGCGCGACTACTGGCAGCGGACGCGACAGGAGAAGCTCGTCGGCGTGATGCTGCAGGGCCTCCGTTCGACCCTCGACGCGGTACCGGGACTCACCGACCTGCCTTTGCAGCAAACACGAGTCGCCAAGATGACGTTCTTGCAGAATCTGAGTACGCAACTCATGCAGATGGATGAGTACGCCTCAGGCCTCATGCCATCGGAAGGGGAGCGTATCCGCCTCGACATCGCACAGTCGCAGGCCCAGATCGCCCTTCGAGCCGGGGACCGTGACGTGGGCGTACGCCATGCAGAAGCGGTGATCGAACATGCCGCGTCTCTTGCTGCTGACCCCAACTCCCCTTTGCCAGAGGACCAGCTACTGGCAATTCGCGCATCGGCACTTCTTCAAATCGCCGACTACGGCGACGACGAAGCACGTCAGGCCAATCTTGATCTGGCACTGACGACGATCGACACGGCGATCGCTGCAACACCGGACGATCTCGACCCACGCGTCACGCGACTGACGATCCTCGAACACCGGCTCAACCATCGCAAGCTGCTGACCGGAACGGTCGACCACGCCGAGATGCAACGGTGGATCGACGAGGCCAGGGCGGTGGCCGCGCGCTTCGGGGCGAACCCGACCACCGAACGCCTGCTCGTTCTGGCAGCCCTGCGCGAAGCCGAGATCGCGCGTGGCGAGGAGCGTTTCGACGACGCCGCGAGCGGGTTCGAGCAGGCCGCCACGCGCCTCGCCGACTGGCCGGAACAGGCCCGGACCTGGGAGATCCTGCGACTCCATGCCCGCACGTGCCGGCAGTTGGGCGACGTCAATCTGATGCGCGGCGAAGAGGAGCGCTCGTGGCCGTGGTTCGAGCGTGCCGTCGCGATGAGCGAGCAGTATGTCGCGCAGGATCCCGACGACGTCGAGATGGTGTCCGGGCTGGCGAACGGCCTCTACTATCACGGCCAGGCGCTGCGCCAGCAGGGCAAGGTGGCGGAGGCGCGCTCGGCCTACGAGCGCATGCTCGTCGTGCAGCGCGGACTGACGGAGAAGGATCCCGGCAACCGCGACTTCTTGCGCAGCCTCGTCCTCCACGTGTACCAGGTCGCCGACTTCGAGGGCGCGGCCGGCAACGCAGATGGCAGGCTGCAGTACCTGCAACAGGCGACCGATCGCGTCGACGACCTGGTCGCACCACCCGATGCGGGCGCCTTCGACATCGACTTCGCTGCCGAGTTGCACACGATGCTCGCGGCGTTCCGACGTGATGCCGGCGACGATGCGGCGGCCGACGTCAACGAGTCCAGGAGCGTGGCACTGTACGAACGCTGTGTCGCCCTCGGCGGTGACGCGGCCGTGGCCGCCGAGGAGAAGCTGGCGGCGTTGCGCTGCGAAAGCGCCGAGCGCCGCGGCGAGTGGGCGGAAGCAGTGGCCTACCGACAGCGGTGCGTCGACGCGACACGCGTCGAAGCGGATGCCGAGCTGCCGGCGCTGCTGCAGTACGGCCAGAGCCTCTACCGACTCGCTCTCTGTCAGAGCGGTGCCAACCTCTGGACCGAGGCACAGTCGACCTGGCTGGCCTGCTGTGGAATCTGGCGCGCCGTCGTGGACCGTGCGCAAGACCCGGTGTTCCGTCCCGCCTACCGCGATGTGTTGCTGCGCACCTGTGAATGCATGGTCGAGGCCGGCACGCTCGGGGCGCAACGCGAGTTCCTGGTGAATGCGGTCAAGTTCTGCAACGAATGGCGCGAACAACCGGAGATCGCCGCGCGCATCGATGCGATCGAAGCGGCCGCGCGGAGTGCGGGCATGGCCGCCGCCACGGTCGACGCGATCTTCCGCCGCGAGAAATGAGCGCGGCCACGGCCGTCCCCGGCGAGGTTGCGCGGCGTCCCGTCGTGCATGCGCAACGAGACACCAGAACCGTCGCCGGCCGCATCCGATGACCTCATCGACAACCGCGAACGGCGCACGTTCTGCATCGTCGTCGTCGATACGGGCGCGCGCTCGGGGCGCGAGTTCGAGGAGATCGAGAACGAGCTTGCCGAGGTTCGCCGTGCGATCGGCGACGACCCGCTGCTGGCATTGCAGCTCGAGCTCACGACCGCGCCGGCCCCGCTCGTCGCCACGGCAGGTGACCTGCATCGCACCTTCGTCGACGCCTGCGCGACGTTGGCAGCGAGCTGGCGCCGCTGTCGCCGCCTCGGCATCGATGTCGGCTCGTCGTGGCTGTGCGTGCTGTGCCGATCGGCCCCTGCCGAACAGCTCGTCGCCGCATGGCGCGCACAGGTCGACGATCTCGGCGCCGGCTCCGACGTGCACGTGCTCTGCCTGCTGCGGAACGGGGCCTGGCGGCTGTTGGACCGGCTGACGCGCGTGCTCGGCACGTCCCCGTCGATGCGGACGCTGCCGACGCGTTCGGCGCGGCCGCGCCTCGCGCCGCGCATCGTCACGGCCGGCCGCACCCTGCACCTGCGCGCCCTCGATCGCCCGGTCCGCGTCGGATCGCTGCTGCACCGTGGACCAACCGTGTCACTGCATGAGCTCGCCGACGACAAGGACAGCGTCGCGAAGCTGTTCCACGCCCCGGATCGGATCGCCTGGTCGCGCATCGAGCACCTGGTGTCGGCGCCGCTCTTGGCCCCGGCCGACTCTTCCTGGCGGATCGCCTGGCCGCTCGACATCGCGCTCGACGAGTCCGGCGCGCGGGTCGGCTTCGTGATGCCGCGCGCCGACGGACGGCGGCTGCTCGAGCTCCACACTCCGCGTTGGCGCAATGCCATCGGGCTGCGTTGCCCGCGACGTCTCCTCGTCGACATCGCGGTGCGACTGGCGACGCTGGTCGCGACCGTGCATGCCCGTGGCGACCTCGTGCTCGGCGGGCTGAGCGGCCAGACCCTGCGCTGGTCGTCGCAGAACCGGCTCTGGCTCATCGGCATCGACCACGCCCAGGTCACGCCGTCACACGGTGACGTCGTCCCGTGCTCGCGTTGGAGTCTCGATCACCTGCCGCTGCCGCCCGCCGGCGCACCGCCCCGGTTACGTCGGCGCGCCGACGACGTGTTCGCGGTGGCGGTCCTCGTGCATGCGCTGCTGCTCGAGGGAGCGCATCCGTTCGACGGCCGGGTCGACGATCCCGCGCTGCCGCTGCGACGACTCGACCGCCAACGCCTGCGGCTGCTGCCAGGTCTCACGCCGGGGCTGACGGCGCCGCCGATGCTGCCGCTCGATACCCTGCCGCTTGCTCTGATCGACCTCTTCCACCGGACCTTCACGGGCGACCCCGGGGCCGCGCCCACCGCCGATGAGTACGTCGAGGTGCTGCGTCAGCACCTGCAAGCAATCGTCCGCAGCGACCGCTGAGCGCTGCTGCCGTCGCCGGCACCGCGTCGCCCCGAAAAACCCGCCAACACCCTGGCCGTCGCCGGGGTGAGGGAGGCAGAAGGGCGATCGGTCGCCCGCCATCGGCTACTTTCGCTGCCCCGGAGCCCGGATCGTGAGCACTTCGACATTCGTTCATTCCCTCTCCCTGGTCCTGCTGGCGATGACGGCGCCGGCCCAACAGAG